>JAFWSS010000081.1 GCA_017524385.1 Prevotella sp. | reverse complement strand
TGGGGGCCGCTTGAAAAAGCGGACCCCATTCTCAATTATGTGACGGTTAAAAAATTAATTGGGATGAATAATAAAGAACACGCGCTCGACTTTGTCGCTTGGCTCGTCCAAGAATTATCACAAATTAACCAAAAATTCTGACACACAGCCGCTCGGCGACGAAGGAGACGCTTGCCAAAGCAAGAATTTATGATTAATTATATGTAACTCGCTACGCGCTTGGCCCGTCCAAGAATGATATGTTAAAATAACACCCATTTTTTTACTATTTCACTGCGCGCTTGTTTCCCTTCTTCACCACCACGCCGCGTTTGTGCTTTTCGGCAGGAATGCCTTGTATGGTGAATGACGGCGAGCTATGATCCTCGATGGCGGGCGAACCGACACCGGTCACTATGGATGCTTCAGGGATGACCACCGTCTCCAACTGCTTGTTGGTGAGCATGACATCCTCGACGGCCACAGAGCCGCGTCGCGAGCCACGGGTCACCAGTTGCAGGAGGTCACCCTCCGAACCCCTTATCTCACTTCCCGCTTGGGAATATACGACGACACGGTAGCGGTTGCTGGACACCCTCTCGCAGAACACCTTGTGGTTGTCGGAACGGCTGATATCCAACAATGCTGTCACCAGCTCCGTCCCCTCGGGCAACGCCACGTCCATCTGCAAGGCGGTGTATGGCTCGTGGTTCTTCAGACTGATGACATAGCCGTCGGCATCGGATGCCACCACCAACTCGTCCATCATTTGTTCGCGCACATGCTCTGGCACCATGGCAGCACTGCCATGGAGGATGAGATTAACGATGACCGTCACGTCGGTGATATTGATGCTGCCGTCACCGTTCATATCGGCATTCTCCATGAAGAACACGGCGGGAGTAGCACCCATGATATAATTCACCACCGACATCACATCGGTGATGTTCACCGCACCGTCGTGGTTGACATCACCCAATAGGAAGGCGGAGCCCAATTTGAAATATCCACGTTTCCAAATGAAGTAATCGACGGAGGTGTCCACACCGAAATTGAAACCGGCAGGGGCATAGATGGTGCAGGGGTTGGATGCGGTGCCGACCCTATAGCAAGCATTATCATAAATATTTTCCATAGATGAAGAAACTGACAGCTCTTCCAAGGAAGTACAACTTGCAAGCATGCCAGAACTGTTGGCATCATTAGATATGTTGAAATGGCTTAAATCAATCTTTCTCAGATTATAGCAACCTGAAAACATGCTCTGCAAATTGACCAATTTTGAGGTGTCAAAATTACTGATGTCAAGACTTGTCAAACTGCTGCATTTATTGAACATTTGCTCCATGTTGGTTGCATTCGATGTGTCGAAACTGCTCAAGTCAAGGCTCGTCAAGTTAGTACACATATTGAACATACATCCCATATTGGTTACGTTTGATGTATTGAAATGACTCACATCAATGCTTGTCAAACTGCTGCACTGATTGAACATGAAATACATTGTCGTGACGTTTGACGTATCGAAATGGCTCACGTCAAGGCTTGTCAAGTTTGAACAACATTGGAACATTGTCATCATATTTGTTGCACTCGAAGTGTCGAAATGACTCACGTCAAGAAATGGCAAATTGATGCAATGGGAAAACATACCTTCAAAATTTGTCACATTCGACGTGTCGAAATGGCTCACGTCAAGGCTTGTAAGGTTGGCGCAATTATAAAACATCCAACTCATATCAGTGACTTTTGACGTGTCAAAATGGCTGACATCAAGGTTCGTCAGATTTTCGCATCCTCCAAACATCTGAAGCATCAGTGTTACTTCTGACGTATTGAAATGACTGACGTCAAGGCTTGTCAAGGCAGTGCAATTATTGAACATAAACTGCATTCTCGTCACTTTAGATGTGTCAAAATGTGTCACGTCGAGATTATTCAAACTTATGCAAGATGAGAACATTCCGTCCATTTTTGTCGCATTCGATGTATCGAAAAGGCTCACATCAAGAGAAGTCAGGCTTTTACATTGATAAAACATATAATCCATTTCTGTCACTTCCGACGTGTTGAGATATTGCAGCCCTTCTATCTCTGTGATGGATTCCATTTGACTGAACCAAGATGCTGTTGACACAGGTCGGGCAAGTGAGAAAGTAGGATTGAACACCACCCGTTGTACAGACTTGGCTGCTCCATACCATCCTGGATAAGAAGACCCTGTATTCATTTCATACGTTGTGCCCGCTCGCGTCGCCTTCATATCATCATAATAGAAGGTCAGCATGGTGCTGTCGGGTGAGAGGACGGTGTAAGGCTCTCCTTCCACGAATTTGAAATATCCACTCTTCCAACGGAAATAGTCACCGGAGGTGTCTACACCGAAGTCAAAATCATCAGGAGCGATGATGAAGCAAGGGGTTGAGGCGGTGCCTATGCCAGTGCAGCAAGTTGCATTAATATTTTCCATCGTCGAAGAAACCGACAGTTCCTCCAAGGAAGAACATCCCCAAAGCATGTATAGCGTCTCAGTCACGTTTGTCATATCGAAATGGCTTACGTCGAGAGAAGTCAGACTGCTACAACCACTGAACATATAACCCATATTGGTCACGTTCGACGTGTCGAAATGGCTT
The DNA here is from genome assembly GCA_017524385.1 of Prevotella sp. GTDB lineage: Bacteria > Bacteroidota > Bacteroidia > Bacteroidales > Bacteroidaceae > Prevotella. The sequence goes on along the minus strand of JAFWSS010000081.1, from coordinate 17,397 downwards.
ACGTCGAGAGAAGTCAGATTGCTGCAACGATAAAACATAAAACGCATATTGGTCACGTTCGACGTGTCGAAATGGCTTACGTCGAGGGAAGTCAGATTGCTACAACCATTAAACATAACATCCATATCAGTCACGTTCGACGTGTCGAAATGGCTTACGTCGAGAGAAGTCAGACCTCTACAACCACTGAACATATAACCCATATTGGTCACGTTCGACGTGTCGAAATGGCTTACGTCGAGGGAAGTCAGATTGCTACAACCATTAAACATAGCATCCATATCAGTCACTTTCGACGTGTCGAAATGGCTTACGTCGAGAGAAGTCAGATTGCTGCAACCCCCAAACATATATATCATATTGGTCACTTTCGACGTGTCGAAATGGCTTACGTCAAGAGAAGTCAGACTGCTGCAACCATAAAACATATATCTCATATCAGTCACGTTCGACGTGTCGAAATGGCTTACGTCGAGAGAAGTCAGACTGCTGCAACTATTAAACATAGCATACATATTGGTCACGTTCGAAGTATTCAAATAATGCAAACCTTCTATCTGTGATAGTGCCCCCATATTATAGAACCACATATAAGTGGATACGGGCCGGGCCGCCGCGAAGGAAGGCATGAACGCCACGTGCTGAATCGATGCTCGTGCAGGATACCACCTCGGCAATTCCGTCCCCGTATTCATCTCATACACCGTCCCTTGCCTTGTCGCCTTCTTCCCATCATAATAGAAAGTAAGCGTCGTGCTGTCGGGTGAGAGGACCGCGTATGCCTCGCGGTCGGCATCGTTTTCGGGTTCCTCGAAGATGATGGGGATGAACTCCGCCGTGAACTCCTCGTCGCGGGTGAGGGTGTAGTTGAAGGACTCCGTTTCTTCAAGCGGGTCGTCATAGTGCAGCCATCGGTAGAACATGAACCCTGCAGACGGTACAGCCTTGAGCGTCACTTCCGAATCGCGTCCCACCTTGCCGTTGGAAGGCATCACCGTGCCACCCTCCGCGGGTGAGGCCTTCACCGTCAGCGTCACCTTGCCGTCGGGGTATTGTGTCCAGGAAGCCATTTTCCCTTCGTTACCCGTAAAGCCTTCGGTGTCGGTGATGTTTTCCGTCTTCACGGTGAATACATAAAAGCCTCCTTCAAGCGTCGCCTCCCCAAACTGAATGAGGTATTCCGTCTCGCTGTTTTGCACGATGCTTACAGGCGTGAGGTCAATCAGCTTGCCCTGGCAGTTGAGTGTCAGGTCATCGGTGGAGAATGTCGTGGCATCGATGGCTTTGTTGAAGGTCACGACAACGGATGAGAGTTGCGAGGTCAGCACTTCACCCTCGGGGGGAGGCCCTGCAATACTCACCACCTCCAACTCCATGGCAGGCTTGGGTGAGAAAGAGAGAATGTAAGTCTCCTCCACGTCTGTCTCCACGACGAGGTGCAGCATATTCTCATAGCGCGGCTTCTTGCCGTCGCGTAGCGTGCGGTCCGTCTGCCAGAAATTATCTACCGGCAGTTCCAAACCGTCGCTCTTCCTGACAATATTGACGATTTGCTGCCTTCCCGCCGTGAGGTCGCTCACCTTGCCGTAGGTCCACCCTCGTGCCGAGGGAGTCACCGTCACCTCATATTCCGTGTTGGTGATGCGGGTCATCACCACGTCGGAGGCTACGCTGACCGTCTCCTCCTCGCGGTCGTCGGTGAAATAGAGCATGTCGGGCGTGTCGGCATTGTCGGGGATGTCGTTCACGAGGAAGGCCCTGACAGGCGTTTCCGCCAGCGGGTCGGGGGTGAAGCCATGGGCCAGTTCGTGGATGGTGACGTCGCCCAATAGCGACAAGTCCTCGTTGTCATAACTCGTCACGTGGGTGGCCTCCACGTCGTATTCGATGAAATGTCCGAGCAACGTGCTCTCCAACCACCACTGCGCATACGTCTTGGAATGAGCGGGGATGGAACCGAAGTCGGTGACGACAGTCCCTCCCAAGGCCAGCGTGGCATCCTCGCCGTTGAGCTGCGAACTCATCAGGTCGAAGTCCACTACCAACCCCTTCTCGTTTTCCACAATTTGGGGTGCGACAGTCATCCATTTCAGATTCTTGGCCTCCCCATATCCCTTGTTGTGTATGATAAGCGCCATCTCTGCTGGCACACTCTCTTCCACCACGTCATCGGTCAATGGGTCATCGCCGAGGATGTCTCTCTGCAAGAAATAAGTCAAGTCAAGGTCGGGCGAGGGGTTCACCACGATGTTTACAGGTGCTATCTCTCGTGTCACCAAGATGCCGGAATAGGGGTCGGTGTAGGAAAAGGAGCCTCCGATGGAATAGGTCATTGGCGTTGATGGTGCCGCATACTTAGTGGGGATGAGCGTCATAATGGCCTTTCCACTCTCGTTGGGTTGCAATGTCCACGAAGTGCCGAGCTGCTTCTCACCTTGGAAGCCCGCAATACTGTCGAGGTTGACTTGGAACTCATGGGAAGTCATCAAGCCTCCCTCTGCATCATGGAAGGACAGGTTGAGTTGGAAATTTTCCAGACTCGAGGTCTTATGTCCGTTGTTCAAGGTGAAGGTGGCACGGAAGGCCTGCCTCGTCATCACCGTCTCTTGACTGACAGCCAAGGTGATGACATTGCACACTTGGTTTCTGTTGGCATCGTCATCTGGCTCGAACTCTTCTTCAACCACACCTTCCTCGGAATACACATACACGTACAGCGGAATATCACAGGTATGGCCTTGATAGTTGGCGCGGAGGTAAGTGCGCCCGGTCTTGTTGCCATAAACCCATTGGTTCTCTTCCACACGTGCTATTCTGCCATCAAGAACGGAGAGAACAGCATCATTTAACTCTGTCACATCGCCGTCAGACCATACACAAGACACACTCGGACTGACATACTCGTTGTTGATAATCAGCAGGGAGTCGGAAGAGAATTCAAGATGGTCGATAGTTGCAGAGCCAATGGTGTTCACAGGGATGGTGTCGGTAGCATATGTCAAATAATCGTCATCATTATAACCGTAATAAGTCACAAACACATTTCCCAATATTTTGTTAGGAATAATAATCGTGCCTTCATCACCGTCAATAAATGATAAGTATTGGTCTTTGGTGACACATCTAATCATTACATTCATATCATCGGGATGAGCAACGTGAATGCTTATAAGCGTGTCGCCAGGATTATAACTGTAAGTCAGTTTAAAAGTATCGGATGCCGTATGAGCTTTCGCACTCGCTTTTAACGATTGGGATGATGTATTGTCGTTTTCACTTTCCTCATATTTTTCTTTTAATTTCACAGGATTGTATTTAAGATTTTTGACTTGTTTAAATTCATTAGAAAAAAGACCCGAGTTGAGGCTTGCAATAAGTAATCTTAAAACACAAACTTTAATATCTTTTTCATGGCAGGTGGATGTATGAGCCATCATACCAGTATTCCTGTCCATGAATCCGGACAAATAATTACCATCTAAGCCTCCTTTTTGGCTTGTATATCCAACTATACAGTCGTTATCGTCCTTAAAAAGGTCGTGGAACATATTATAGTATGGGCCATGTTTCTCAACTTTTGTATAACCAAAATAATCACTTAAATTATGAAAAGCTAAACTCTCATCCCATTTCGATGTGCAACCGTTTGAATTAGTTGCTATAGCATGGCATTTTATCCCACTGATATTCGTATTAAGATTATCTATTGCATATTTGGTTCTCCTTTTCTTCTTTTCCTCTGGAACATTTTTCTTTTCATCTTCTGGATCCTTATTGTAATTATTTTCAGGGTCATTAACTGCCAAATCATAGACAGCCCCCGTAAGCATTTTTGTCCTATCAATATTCAGGAAAGGAATTATATATTCATACATGGGTGTCTCGTCAGGAGAAAACATCCCATATAAGATCTCCCAAACACTGAATATGTAAAGAGCCCTTGGACTATGTTTGTCATTAATCACCCTTGTATCCGTCATAAAATTCCCCAATTGGCTTCCTCCATGTGGAGTATTGATGGTAATGAATTTATGAATCATTTGTTTAAAATCCTTATGTCCTATAATATCCTGCTTAGTCAACAATCCACCCATGGAATGAGTCACGAGGTCCACCTTATTTGTCTCTATCTTTAGCTCTCCTTTACAATAAACGAAACAATTATTTACATTATTGTAAACGATGTCTTTATTGGTTTCAAAACTTTTGTTATGTGTCTTTTTATAATCTAACACAAATAATTGTGAGTCATCGTAGAATAAACTATCTATCAAAAAGGGTATCATATCAGACCAGCAATCTGCACTAGAGTTCAACCCATGTACGAATACCACGGGCACACGACTGATAACGATATCCACTTTCTCCATTTTCCATTCGGCATCACTCTTTTTCTTGTATTTTAATATGGCGTAAATGGTGCATTCCTTTTTCCTCTGTTCTTTTGGCAAATTAAGCCCTCCGGGCAACTCCGGGAAGTTCTCAGGTGCTGTAAACGTATAGTTTTCCAAAGCAGTATAGTGGCTGGGAAACGTTCCATATTTTATTTGTGAATTATTGGTGATGATGGTTTTGTCGCTGAGCGTTTCACTGGTAGACAGCACCCATTCGAAAGAATATTCACTAATCTTTTTAGGTAACGTTGAATTTGCTTTGTCGAGGACGATTTTCACTTGGGAAACCCCATCGGCGGCCACTCCTTTTCGCTCCTGCTCTTGACCCGTCTTTGTTTCCACCAGTTTAAAGACAAATTTTGTGTCTAGCTCACATTCCTTGGTGGTAGTATCCGAATTGGAGCTGTCACCACTGTCGATGCTGCTACCACCGCCATAGCCACCGCCACCGCCACCACTGCCACTGCCACTGCTGGAATGACCATCACAGTTTATTGAATATTTCACCTTTTTAAGGTGTTCCTCCTTTTCATCGCAGACAATGCAATAATATTTGATCTTTGCTTCCACTTGCTGGCATCCTTGCTGTGAAGAAGGGGCTTTGGTAGGATTCTGAGGAGCATGTTCACTTCCATTGCCATCGTCAGTTACCACCTTCACATAGAACTCTTTCTTGGTTTTTCCCTCCATCACGTCAAGTGTTGGCTCGTCGAGGAAGATGAATTTGAGTCCATTTGGCGGCGAGACCGAAACTTCAACATCATAGACGCTGAAAAAGCCGGAGTTGGTGACTGTTATGGCGAAAAGGTCTCCCGCTCTGTAAATTTGTCGCGGCATCGAGATGTCAACCGTCGGTATGGGAGCACTGGACTCAAAATCCACGTTCAAGTCCACCTTGTAGCCATCTTCAATTTCTATCTCATCCACCTCGAAGGAGTACGTGATGTTTTGATATGAGATATACACCTGCTTTTTCCGCTCCCTTCCTGGATTAACAGTGAAAGTGAACGTCTTGGAGTCGTGATATTCCGCCTCCACCTTGATGTCATACCATCCCTCGTTGAGTTGTGTGGAGAACAATCCATTGTTGTTGGTCTTTCCCTCAGTCACTATCTGTTTGGTGCCGGGCAGAAACACCTTCACCGTGGCATCCGCCACGTGAGGACCTTCCTCGGTGTGGAAAGTGAATTCGTCCACCACGTCGAGCGTCATCGTCCCTTTCTCATCAGAGACAGGAGTGACGGAGAACGCTATCGTCGCCCCCTCTCCGTTGGCGCATTGCAAGCCGATGTTGCCGGTGACCGCCACGTTGAGTTGCATTTCTGAGGTGGGGTTGAACTTCAGCAGTATGGTGACGGAATCTCCAGGAGCGAGCGATGCCATCTCCCTCGGTGTGGCGGTAGTAATCCATGATGGTAGTGCCAGGGTGATCTTCCCGGTTTCGCCCTTTCCGATGTTTCTCACCACGACGGGGTATTCCTTCGCCGTGTGGATGTTCATCGTGGCGTCGATGTATGCCGTAGAGGGTTTCAACTTGCCCGTCTTGCACTGCACGAAGTATTGTATGGTGCGTCGCACGATGGCCCCCTCGTCGGTGACGATGGCGATGGACATCTTCTGCCATCCATTCCCATCGGTCAGCGCCTTGGAGGTGATGGTGAAAGGCAGGTTCACCGTCGCACCAGCGGCGATGCTGCCAAGGGTGTTGAACGAGAAGTCGCAGGTGTTGGACTCCGAAAGCATCTCCACCCTTACGTTCGTCTGCGCCTTGTTGCCGGGATTGGAAATCTTGATGCTGCCCGCATAGGTCTCTGGCAACACCAGTTCTACATTCTTGGGGGCTTCCGCCGTGAGTCCATACACGTCGAATCCCGCCATCTCCTCGGTGACATTCTCCCCGGGACTTCCCGCACTCACAGCGAAATGTCCGGTCTGTAGGGAGCGTAGCTGGTAGGTGGTGGAAAAGCGCCCTTCGCCATCGGTGGTGGCGGCGAGCAACTGTCGTGCACCATCGTTGTGCAGCGTGATTTGCACATCGGTGTAGGCGATTTTCTCTCCTTGCAACTGACCGTTGAGGGTGACCACTTCCTCCTGCTTGTAAACCTGCTTGTCGGAAGTGATGGTTGCGGTGAAAGACGAAGTGGTTGAAAGGGTAACTGGTTCCGACAAACTGTTTCCTATTGTCCATGTGGCGGAGTCGCCCGTCCCCTCGTTGTCCTCCACCTTGAATGTAATCTCATAGGAGCCCACTGCCTCGGGTAGGAATATGGTCTCGGTGATGGTGATTTCCCCTCCTGGTGCGATGGCTTGATCGGTCAGGATCGAATAGGGCTGTTTCTTGCCGTCGATATAATATTCTATTTTGGTGTTCTCGGGCAGTTCTGCCGTACCCACGTTCGCAACGGTGAGTGTTACCTCTACCTCTCCTCCGCCAGTCACCTCCGTGGAAGAGAAGGAAACGTTCTTCACCACGGCGATGGGATATGGCGTGTCGGCGAGGGTGAGCCAGCATGAACCTTTGGCGTGGTTGATCGCCTCGGCGGTGAACGCCACCGTCTTGGCATCGGTTGTAGCATCCTCCGTGGCGGTGACGGTCACCTCTGCGGAGGCGGCATTGGCCGGTATGGTGACACTGTGCGGATAGGTCACGACAGCATCGTTGTCGCTGCTGAGCGTCACCGTCAATGTCTTCTTGGTGCTGGTGTTTCGTGAGATGGTGAGGGTGACAGTCTTGCCGCTGCCCTTCACGATGGAGGCCCGCGAGGAGGTGACGTTCAGTGACGCACCCTCATTGTCGGTAATCTCCAAAGTTTTTGTGACCGACCCTACGGTGGTGGTGTCGGCAGAGCAGTTGCACGACGCCACACGCACGGCGGCGGTGATGGCGGCCTGTCGTGTGCCGTCCACCTGGTCGTTGTCTTTCACGTTGATGGAGAACAGTTTCTCTGTTTCACCCTCCTTCATTGTGATTTTATTAGTAGACAAAACGATGTTGTCGGACGATGTGGAGATCAAGATGGTTGTCTCGCGGTCGGTGTGGGTGGTGCGCCGCAACGTGGCAACAGCGGCAGGGCTTATGGCATTCTCACTCACGGTCGATGCCGACAGTTCCAAGTCGATGGCTGGCATATCGTTGTCCTCCACAATGATGAGGCATTCGCCAGGTTGATGATTGTCGGCGATGCCCTTGATGGCAAGGCTTGTGGAGAGGTCAATGACCTCGTTGTCCACGACTGCCACCACCGTCTCAGCCGTGGTGGCATTGGCGGCGATGGTCACCGTTTCGGCCATCAGCAACCGCTCGGGATGCTCTGCGGTGAGTTTGACGGTGATGGGTTGCGGCATCGCTTTCTCGGTCTTCACGGTGAGCGTGAAGGTGTCGCCCTCGTTGAGTGCCGACGGGGTGGCGGTCAGGGTGAGTTGTCGCAACTTGTTGTCATCCACTTGCAAGGTTTGCTGCACAGCATCATAGCCGTTGACCGCAGCTTGGATGATGAAGAGAGAGTCCTCGTCGAAAGCGTCATTGTCATTGATGGCAATGTCAAACCACGCCGTGGACTGCCCTTGGGGAATAACCACGGAATTTGGCATGGTGAGACGGTTATCGCCGGAGAGTTTGGTTAGTGTCACCGTCTGCTGGGTGTCGGTGTGACCGCTGCGTGAGATCTTGCAGTGCAGGGTGGCATCTTCGCCCTCGATGACTGATGCTTTTGGCAAGGTGAGGCTAAGGCATTTGGACAACAGGATGTCATGCGATGTGGTCTGCAAGGTGTTGTTAGCCCTGTAGGCTGCGCCCTCGCCCGAGTCGCTGTTTGGGACTACCTCTATCTTGATGTCGGTGTTGCCTTCGAGGCCGGGCAGCAGGGGTATGGTCACCTTTGCGCTCCGTGAAGCTATGGCGCCCATGGCGAGCGTGGCCTCACTGTTGTAACAAGTGCCCAGAAACCTCTCGGCACCGCTGGCATCGACCAAGGTGATGCGCTCGCTCCATCCGCCGGTGGAAGGTGCTCCTCCCACGTTGCTCACCTTCCACGACAGTTCCAAGGTGTCGCCGGGTGCGACGTTGCTGGTGGTCCATCGGATGTCGGAAACGGTGAAGTCGGGGCACGACAAGCAACGGAAAGTGCCGTCGGCTGTGCCGGTGAGAACATTGTTTCCTTGACGGTCGCCGATGGAGGCACGGCTGAGTTGGAGGGGATAGGTCTTTTCTTTGTCAACGACGTTGGCAACCTTGACACTGAGTGTCAGCACCTCGCCGGAATTGGCGGTGAGCGGTGTGTTGGAGGGTGAATAGACCATCACACGGTAGGTGCCGCTGTTGCCACCGATGGCAGATACGATGACCTCATGATCCACCTTGCGGTCGCTGAGCGTGGTGGCACCTATCGTGATGGTGAGCACCTCTTTCGGCACTGTGATATCAAACTGCAGACCCGTGATGTCTATCGACGTGTTGTCGAGATAGACGGGCAGGGAAATGGTGCTGCTCTCCATACCCGTGATGTCGGGCAGGTAGAGGCGGTTTTCTTCTTGTGCGAAAACTTGGTTCCCCACCAAAAGGAGGAAGGTTATCTGGATGAGTTTGAGCGCGATGTTTCTCATGGCTTACCGGATGTTGATGACTTTTTGGGTGATGGTCTCATGGGCCGACTGCACGGTGACGATGAACATGCCGTGGCTTGGGAGGGCAATATGTGATGCGACAGACGGACGGACGGGCAGTTCTCCCTGCCCTACGAGTCGACCGTCGATGGTGGTGACCCGCCAGGACACGATGCCATCCTCGGCAGAGATGACGGCGAAACCTTGGCCGTAGGGTCGGATGTCTATATGCTGTCGGGTGAGAGTGAAAACACTGGTGGGTGACATGTTGCAGGTGGTGACGATTTTCGCGGCCTGCTTGTCAGCCAACACGGCTGAGGTGACGGTGGCCGACGTTCCCGACAGGTTGGCGATGGGGTTCTCACCAGTGGAGAGGAGTCCTCCGCTGAGGGAGTAGCCGATGACGTGGAAACCGTCGGCATTCTCTGAAACAGAACAGGTGAGTCCGGCCTGGGCGAGGGTTGCCGAGAGCGACTGCAAGGCGGCGTGGCTCACGCGGATGTCGAAGGCGGCGACGGGCACCTCGCTATTGACGAACAACTGTCCGTCGTTGACATACACCATGGCTGCACACGAGGGTGAGGTGTCGGCCTCCGTGCGGTTGCCATGGGGCATTGCGGCGGGATTGGCGGCCATCAGCAAGTTGACCTCGCCGATGACATCGAGCACGTTCAAGTCTTCGTCGTGGTTGATGTTCGCAGCGGTGTAATTGAAGGGCGTGGGCGTGGAGTCGTGCTTCTCCATGACCTCGTTGATGGTGGCCTGCAGGTCGGTGACATCCACCTCGCCGTCGAAATTGGAGTCGCCCATGTCAAACCAAAGCGTGATGCGGAAGGAGCTCCCCGTCGCATGACGTACCTCATCGACCATCTCCACTTTGAGCGTGTCGCCATTGAGGCCATGGTAAGCATGTTGTTCGGAAACATAAGGCATCGACACTTCCTCGTCATGGCACGACAACTGCACACTCCAGTCGTCTGCAAGCGTGGAGCATAGCATGTCGAAGTCCCTGGCATAACACTGCCTTTTATGGTCATAGACCAAGATGTTGGGAACCATGCCAAACAGTCCATCGGGTGAAAGGCTGGCAAGATGGAAGGACTTCACCTCATCAATCTCTTGATGCTCAATATTTAGGTCAACCACTGTCGTGGGAATCATGGGCGACACCTTGTCAAAGGCATTGTAAGAGGCATTGAGGCTGGTCAAGGCAGGAAAATGCTGCACAAAAGCCCCGATGTTGCCATGAAGATGGTTGTAAGAAACGTCCAGACTCTTGAGCACCCTGACCGGCAATTCGTTGGAAGCCATGTATGCTTCCATGTCTTCAGCCAGGTCACCTGTCAAGTCGTTTCCATGAAGGTCAAGTGCTTGGAGTGATGGAAGTTTTAAAAGAGCAAAGGGGAAAGATCCTGTCATCTGGTTGTCTGGCAACGATATGCTTACAATATGTCCATCGCTTGCCTCTACGCCCGGCAAACCCACCAAGGAATTCGCCCCTTCAGTGAACACCCACTTCCTTGCCCATCCTTCACCTTGCCCCAATTCCATATATGCGGCTTTCAGGATTTCCCAATCCTCATTGTCAAGGACCGGTGCGTCAATCTCCAATTTCTTATAGAAGAAGTTGTCGCTATGGGAAGTAGTCTCATCCTTCTCCATGATTTTGTTATAGGCGGCAGAGGTAGAAGCATACAAATGTCGGTATCCCGTTCCATCTTGTGTAGGTTGGTATGGATTGACAATCATTCCTCCCACCGCGCTCCAATCTATATTGGTGACGTTGTACATGTCGGTGGCAACCAACAAATAGTAATTGCCATAGATATGGCTGTCAACAAGGATGTCTGCCGTGTTGCGATAGCTCTCTCCCGGTTGCAGAGCCTTGACCCTGTCCACCGTTGCCATCAACCGGCTTCCCTCGCCCGCTGTCCCCAAAAAGACATCAGGCACGATCCAAATGTAATCTTGCCAGACGGCATCGCCGGTGGGTCCGCTGCCATCGTTTTTCACCGTCCAGGAAACGGTGAGTTTCTTGCCGGCGACAGGCTCGGAACAGTCCAAGTTGTAAATATGAAGGTCGGGTAAATGCCTGTCGATGGCGATGGAGCCAGACCTGACGGAGATGGAATCTTTCTGGCCATTCCTGTCAACCGCCAGGGCGGAAGTCAGGACGACGGGATAGTTGCCTCCTTCCTCAACGGTAGCTGGTATGGTGACAGGCACGTCGAACAATTTGCCATTATCGCCCGTGAAAGCATTGTCACCCGTCAATGCGAGGTGATAGCGATTGCCTCCCAATGCCCTTGCTGTCAGCGTATGGCCATTTGCCCTGTCGGACAAGGCGATGCCATCGGCAGCCACCGTGAAACCTTCAGGGAACAGCATGTCAACTTCCAACCCATACACAGTCCTCCTGTTCTCCAAATAGACGGGGAAAAGCAACGTCTGCCCCGGAAGTCCACTTTGCGTCAACCCATAGAGGCTGACATTGTCACCCGTAGGTTGGGATGGTTCGGCAGGATTCGATGGATTGTAATTATAAATATAGTGCGCTGTCAGTGTCACATTCTGCTTGGGCATGGTATAAGTGAAACTGGAGTTGGTGGAGATGACGGAATCTCCCATCGTCCAGTTTTGGAAGACATACCACTGATTGGGATATGCCCGTAAGAAGACGGAAGCTCCCTCGTCATACTCACTACCGCTCGTCACGTTGAAATATCCTCCCGAGGAAGGGTTGCTTTCCAGAAAGAGTTTGTGACGCAAGCGAGGTTCCGATGGCTCGGCGGGGTTGTTGGGATTGTAGTCAAAGTGTGCCATCAATGTGATGTCCTTGGATGGCATGACGAACGTATATGACGCAGAAGTGGAAACCGTCTCACCATCCTTTTCCCAACAGACAAACCTGAAATTACTGTTGTTTCTTGCCGTGACGGTGACGGACGCCCCCTCGGCAATCATACCGGCTACCGTGGAGGATGCACTGACAGTGAGACTGCCTCCCCCGGCAGGGTCGGCAATCAATGTCAGCGTATGATAATACGCCGGCTCTGGCGGGTTTGGCGGGTTGTACTGTCCCCGCATGCCGACACTGACTAACAGTGCCAACATGGTGAACAAGATATGATAACCTCTCATAGCAGATACAATTTAAGTGTTTACTTGAAGGTCACCTTTTTGACAGCACGTTTGCCCTTGATGATGTATGTTCCCCTTTTGATGTCGGAAGAGGACACACGCCGACCCTGCAAGTCATAATAGGCAGCGTCATCCAAGGAAGGACCTTCCACTTGCTCCATGATGTCCGTTTCACCACTTCCTATCAACAAGGTAAAGCGACCAGCATCCATCCCATAAGTCTCATTTGAATAGAAGGTGTAATCACCATCCGACAGATTGACCATCTTGTCTTCAAGGTGGTCAACCAGCCATATTTCACCTGCTGCCCGACGGACGGCTATGGTGTAAAGGCCTGTCTGTCCTGCACGATAGGCCAAAGCCACTTCGCCATCGCCCAAGGGTCGCTCGTTGATGGCATAGCCATTGCCATCCACGTCGAAGGTGTAAATCTGCGGAACGTCAGCCTCGAAACTGATGAATTTGGCGGCATCCCTCCCCATCTCGTAGGCCGCCGATGCATTTTCATTGACGACGACACGTGTCTCGTCCTCTCCATTCTCATTCTTTATCGTTAGGTCATACACCTGCCTGCCTGTCCGAGTTTGCTGTGGAGCGGCGCCTCTTGCCAACGAGCGGTCCACGGTGGATGACAACTGGCGTCCCTCTTGGTGGAAGACAATCTGGCCTACTGATGCGGGCTTTTGTACGAAGAACGACTGCATGGGGCGCAGCACGAAGGCGTCATCCACTATGGACAATGCCCTGTAGGTGCTTCCCGTCCACACCGTGATGGGAGCGGTGAAGTCCATATAATAAATGTCGTAATAGGTGGGATAGGGATTGCCTACGTAATTCCAACTCTGATTGGCCGACGATGCCGCCACATAATCTGCCAGCGGAAGGGAGACATCGCCTGCAGTCAACGGTTGCGACACGCCTGTTGCTGAAGCGGGCAAGGTGATTTCAGCATTGACATTGCATTGGAAGATATAACCTTGGCCGGCAGAGAGCTTGCCATTGTCAACATTCTTCCAACTTGCACCTGTCCCGTTCAAGGCACGGTTGTTGCCGTCATAGTAACGGAACACATAGGATGCGCCGTTGCTCACACTCACCTTGGAGAGGTCGACATCATGCATGGGAGTGAAGAAATACCAAGTATTCCTGTTCACGGAATAATAAGTGTTGATGTTGTCGGCGGCCATCGCCTCGCAGCGGTTGAGTAATTGTCCGGGATTGGCATCGCTGATGAAGAAATTCAATGTACCCACTTCCATTGGTGCATTTCCCTCCACGGTCATCTGCCCGCCATTGAGGATGTCTATGTCGGGCTTGCCATTCATCCTTCGGTTGTTGGTCAGCAGAAGTGAAGTGGCTATCTTCCAATAGTCAGCATCTCCACCTTCTTCCAGATTAGTGAACTGCTGCCAATAATTATCATACCTGTAACTTGCCAAGGCAAATGAGGGAACAACGAGTGTGATGCCGTCTTTTTCTGTGGCATCCAAGAATGGGTCATTGCCAATGGCCGGGGGCGTGGCAGAGGGGCAAACCACTTTCTGCAAAGCGGGGCAATACTCAAAATTGCGATTATAGGAGGGAAGATAGGATGGCAACTCCACGTAAGTCAATGCAAAGTTGGCGTAAAACGCACGATACCCCAAACTATTCAAACGGATGGGCAATTTGATGGAATCCAATTCATAGCAAGCCGAAAAAGCCAATTCCCCGATGGATAAAAGCGATTCGGGGAAGTCAACCCGTTGCAAATGCTGGTTCAAATCAAAGGTGTGGTTGCCAATGGCTTGAAGGTTTTGTGGCAAATGAAGGACTCTGAGGTCTGCTTTGTAAGCCATATAGTCAGGCAAGGATGTCAAGGCATCAGACAACCATAGTTCTTTGAGGTTGTTACATTCATAAAAAGCAGAACCCTCGACAGATGTCACCGTATTGGGCATGATGAATTTTTCCAAGTTTCTACAGTATTGGAAAGCGCTTACACCTATGGAGATCAAGTCTCCCTCCATGGTGAATGACTTCAAGTTGTTACAGTTATAGAAAGCTCCTTCATCAATGGAGGAAAGATTGCCTTTCACTGTGACAGAATCCAACTTATAACATTGATTAAACGCGTATGAAGCGATGCTTTCCACAGAAGAAGGTATTGTCATCTTGATCAAACTAGTATTGTTGAAAGCTTCGCGACCAATGGTTTTCACGCCTTCTGGCAAAATGACACTAACCAATGTTCCCATATTCTTAAAGGCATTTGCCGGCACCTCATTGAATGATGTCTCGCTTAAGTCAATGGCTATCAAGTTCTTCATAGAGGTGATGGTCGCCCAATCAGCAGCGTTCATCGGTCCTATGACCTTCAGCATCTTCACATCATTCAAAGTTGACACTTGGTCCAATGCCTCCACAATCAACGTGCCTGCCGAAGACAAGCGGCACACCAAGTATTGGGAAGAGACATCAACAAGCCGTAGGTTTTTAATCTGTGAATAATAGGTGTTGCTGCTCCTTGTGGAATCCACCCACTCCACGGTATAGGTCCCCGGAGCAAGCGTGACGGTGTAGTTTTCAAAATCAGTCAGATTACAGTCACTCTGATATTGGATGCCATTGATATACGTACGGAGAAAGTGATAAGATTCACTATTAGACTGGTTGTCGTAACGGGTCACCCTGCGGTCGAAGGATAGTTCAGAAATATGGTCTATGGTGAATTGCGTGGAGAATCGGGAGGACCGATACCCCCCATGATTGGAGTTTTGTATATACCCGGCTTCGGTGGTCCAAGGCCATTCCCCATCATTGACGAATGTCAACGGCTCGGAATCATCAGCAAGCACGACTGTTTCCAACGGCATGATGTCCCTTATTCGAACATTCCTGACATGTGCCCAGTTGGAGGTGGAAGAGCTGTTGCCGATGTTGTCCTTGAACTGCACAACATGGGAACCGGCATCAAGATAGAATCTGCAAGTAGAATATGAGGAATTGGTGGTGCTGCCTCGTGATACCCCATCGATGATGACTTCGAGACTGTGACTGGAATAATTGTAACAAGCATAGTCAAAAGATAGTTCTGTCTTATGGGTGGCGTTAAACGACAAGGTTGCCGCAGACGTGGTGTTGGCTTTTCCCTTGTTGCCATTCTCCATGGCATCCCCATTCAGCACCCAAGGATATTGTTCGTCGTTGGTAATGGTGACAGGGATGGCACTTTCAATGATATCATTAAAATCACCAAATCCATAAAGGCCGAAATCCATAAAAGCCTGGCTGCCGCCGCCATCTGAGACGAATGCAGCCAAGACATTCTCACCATCCTTCAATGCATCAAGGGCCGCTCCAGACAATACATAAGTGTTATATTTATATGAATTTAGGGGATTTGACTGATTGTAAATCCTCACCCCATTGAGATATATTTCACAATTATCATCATGGGTCGCATAAAGCACATAAAATTGTTTGTCGGCTTTGTTGATGTTGAAATGCCTACGCACCCAATAAGTTGACTTATTGGCATTCCATACTGTGGCATAATAAGCTAAGGGTGGATAGGATGTCCATTCAATGGTCCCACTGATGGGGCCTTCAATATCTCCCCAGGCAGAATCGTCAAAGTTAGCGGCATACCAGTCATCGGCAGGGCCGTTGTCACCAATCAAGGCATAATAGTATTTTGCCGTCCAAGGCTGAAGGGAAAACTGTCCAAAAGGAAGGATGGCGGTGGCAAAAGCAAAAGAAACACCGCAAAGCGCAATAATTGCCAAAAGAGACAATCGTTTTGTTTCGTGAGAAAAGGCTGAAACCAAAGCCAAAAAATACTTTCTTGTCATAATGATTATTTTTTTATATTTTTAGTCGTAAAGATAAGGACAACAACTTGTCGTCCATTGTCCTGTTACAAGACAACAGCCATAGCGAGAATGACCTCCACGGTGGAGGCAAAACCGTAGGACGTATCGAATACTATGAAAACGGTGGTCAAGCCCCATGGGGTGAGTGGTCTTTTCATAGGTTATTACAATTCTGAGTAATTGTCATTTTCCCTACAAAAATATAAAAATAAAAGGATTATTCAGCATCTTCAACCCTCATTTTGCTCCTTGGAAGCCAAAAACTACGGAATACCGTAGTTTTTCAAGGCTTTTTCATTTCAAAACAAGGGAAAAGGTTTTCCATCATATTCCACCTTTTATTTGCACCGAGCAAGCCCAAAACCACGGCATACTATGGGGAGAAAGATGAAAAAAGAAAGAGGAAAGATGAAAAATGAAGAGGAAAGATGAAGAATGAAAGAGGAAAGATGAAGAATGAATGAGGAAAGATGAAGAATGAAGAGGAAAGATGAAGAATGAAAGAGGAAAGATGAAGAATGAAAGAGGAAAGATGAAGAATGAAAGAGGAATGAGGAAGAGGGGAAGAAAAGAGAATGGGAAATGTCAATTTTCCGTGCTGTGCGGTTGCAATTTGGTGAGCAGCCAACGCCAAGAATGTTCTGCCGGAACCAACGGTCGACGGCCGAAGGGAAAGTCAATTGCAATCCGGCAGCACTGAATATTAGGATTTGTAATCCGCTAAAATCATCATTTCCAATAAATTTCAACCGCCTAGCAAGCAAATTTTCGCTTTTTTTGGATGAAATGACGAGTATTCCCCAAAAATATGTTATCTTTGCTTCGCGAAGATAGGCTGCGCCTCGGAAAAGAAAATAAAAACTTTGGTTTTCATTTTACTTTTCACTCAGCTTGCACTATCTTTGCTTCGCGAAGATAGGCTGCGCCTCGGAAAAGAAAATAAAAAACTTTGGTTTTCATTTTACTTTTCACTCAGCTTGCACTATCTTTGCTTCGCGAAATGCCATAATGATATCTGTCAGAGTTTTTTAATATGACAACTTGGAAGTTCAAATATCCCATCGGCATACAGACCTTCGAGAAGATTCGCGAAGGCGGCTATATGTATGCCGACAAGACGGGCTATGTCTATCGCCTTGCCCAACAGTTTCAGTTCGTCTTTCTCAGCCGTCCGCGCCGTTTCGGCAAGTCGCTACTGCTCTCGACGATGAAGAGTTACTTCGAGGGCCGCCGCGATTTGTTCGAGGGTCTGGAGGCCGGTCGCTTGGAGACGGAATGGGTGGAATACCCTGTGCTCCACATCAGTCTGGCATCGGCGAAGGACGGTGGCGTGAGTTATTTGAAATTACGCGTAGGCACACAGCTTGGATGGTTGGAGGAGAAGTATGGCATTATACGGAGCAGTG
>JAFWSS010000080.1 GCA_017524385.1 Prevotella sp. | reverse complement strand
CTGGAAAATGACTAATTTTGCGCATGTGAGGTTTATTTTGGATTTTGCACTACAAAAGTAACACTTTTTCCTCTGATTACCAAAGGATTAGCGTTAAAAAACCTCACATTTTTTATTTTAGTATGAAATATTCAGGTTAAATGCTGCTTCAGCCATTTGAAGAACAGCTCACAACGCCACCTAAATTTATAGCAAAGTGCTATGTTCTCGGCACTTATTTCCATATTGTTTGTGTAGAACACGAATGTCCTGTTGGTCTCTTTGTCATAGAATACAATCCTACGCAATGGCCTGGAATACTGCTTTTTTGTCTTGTTTCCAGTAAATCCTATGATTTGATCGGCCATAATACCAGTTTCAGGATTGTTGTAGTTCCTGTCCTCAACCACTTCATACGCCATCTTGTGTTTCTCCCTCACAATGAAGTAGGCTTTGGACTTGTCTATTGCATATAATTCTTTTGTGGACATATATGCCCTGTCAAACACATAAAAGCTGTCAGCCTCATAAGGGATTTCACTCATGACTTTTGAATCATGGACATTCGCGTCGGTGATGATCACAAAGGCGGGAACATCGGTTTTCACATCATACAGGGTGTGCATCTTCACTCCGCCTTTCCCGTGGTGAAGTTTCGTCCACCAAAACACAGAAAGACAAAGGGATATGGTTGTGGAATCAAATGCGTACAGCTTTTTGTCAAGAAAGAAATCCTTCTTGTATCCTGCTCTTTTCGTCCTGGCAAGAGCTATCATCCGTTCAGCGAAAAGTTTGAAAATGTTCACGTCACGCACCTCGTTAGCCTTGCTAAGATTACTCCTTGATACACTCTTCCCAAAGCCAAGGTGATGAAAAAAACGTTGATGTGGCTTTAAGGTGGTCACCAGGTCGCGAAGGCTCTCCCTGTTGGATAATTGACCAAACAACATAACCAACAAGTGGTTCCAACACGTAAAAGTCTTTACATATTTGTTCCCTTCGTATTTGTCAACCAGACAATCATAGACTCGCTTGGGAAGATAGTCGCATAATTGGGAAAAGATAAATTTGCCTTTGTGCATCTTCGTGGACTTCTAAATCGTAACTTTTGGCAAAGGTAGTCATTTGAAAAGTACACGCAGAATGAAAGGTCACAATTATTTGAAAATCAGAATTTAAAGGCAAATGTTAATGGTTTTTCGTGGACACTAGTGAACTATCTTATACCAAAGTTCTTATTTATTCAACTTTCTTTTTTTTGTTCGTTTCACAAAAAAACCTTATTTTTGCAGAATGAAGTACTGGCATAATTCGTCTCGCCAATTTCACGGAACCCCGAGGGGGGACAGACCACAGACGGGTGTAACTCCCGCGGTATATCCGAATTTGGGAAGCAAGTCCGAAGGGGTGGCAGAACATTGCAATAATTTGGACAATTTTATGTTGTTCGCTGAATAATTTCATATCAATAAAAATACCATGGCATTCAAAGATTATTGGAAAGAGAAGGCTGAAAAGCGACGAATAATCTGGGAGGCAAAAGCCAAACGGTTCGCAAAGAATCATGCACAGTTGGAGGACATCCGCAAAGGGGTGTACTTGCCTTTGGACTTTGCTCCCGGATTCGACTTCGATGATTACAAGAGAGCGCATTATACAAAGAGCAACCCCATCGTGCAATGGCAGCAGATGGACTTCAACTTTTCTGAGAGCGGACTGCGCGCAGCACTGGCGGCCGAGGGTGCCGATATGGACAGTTTCAAGATGGAAGTGAGCCGGCAGTCCATCAAGGGGAAGGAGGCCCCAAAGCCAAAGAACGAGTGGGAAGCCTACAGATATATGATGCCCAACAAATGTTTTGATTACGAGAAAAAGTATCACGCCTGGTTGAGATGGATATATGAGATTTGCTCCGAAGTGGAGGATGTTCACCTGACCTACCGGCAAGTCACCATGACCATCCGCCGCTACAGCGCCGAAGGGGTGCCTTTCGGCTATTATGAACTGAATCCCTGCGAGCAACTGACGAAAGCCACCATGCTGTTGCAGGAAAGCGATTTCCATACGCTCAACACCACCACGTTGCTTTTGGAGGCAGCCGCAGAATGGGAATTGCGCCAGGAGGAACTCAATTACCTCGCCAAGAAACTGAAGATTCGCACGATGGAGGCCGTCACGTTCGACAGCATCGAGTTTGAACTTTGGGATGAAAAGAAGTTGCAGAAGAAAATATCGGAATACGTCGAGAAGGATTACACGCCAGACAAAATCATCAACCAAGTAATACGTCCTTGGAAGTCGGCCATCGAGAAATTTTTCGATGCCGTAACAGAACGGGAGAAACAGGTGAAAGGAGGCAAGTTCGATCCTGTATTTCATAGGGACTTATTGGAGTCTTATATAAATGACGTACTGCGTCCTTTCTTTGACAACGAGGGCTTGCAGGAGGCGAGGATATGGAAGTCTGAAGGAAAGAGGTATGTCATTTATATAGAATATCATGGTCATCTGGCCAAACACGTCTCATGGAACAGGGAATTTTATCCCAATGCCCATTACGAATTTTACTGCATTCCTCTTTCTGGCTCACTCCCGTTGGTGGCCATCACCGATTATCTGAAATTGATGCCAAGCCTCAGCCAAAAGGTGGACGAGACAATGGTGAAAGTTCTCCATATTTACGACCGATTGATGCGGCAGAACGAAGAATACCGCAGTTCCGTCGAATACTTGGAAGCACTGGCTGCACAGTATGCAGGAAAGCCCGTTGGCAAGATGATGAAATACATCCAATGGAACCTCGGACGGTTGAATAGAAACAGGTTGGTGATTCCTTCCATCAAAATCATTAACGACACCGCTTTCAGCTTCAATTATGAAAAAAAAGTGTGTGAGCGATGGCTCGACGCAGATAGTCATCTTGTATATGCTGGTGATCCTATTACAACAGATGTTCAAGCGTGGACAGAGACTCACCATACTTTTGGCGTTTTTGTGGAAAGATGGTCAAGGAGTGTCCAAGATTTTTTAGCTCGGTATTTTACTCACGGTTCAAATCCTTTCCTTTCCATCGATTTCATTGATCAAAAACTATAAACACTATGGCCATAGCAATCAACAGCAAGGAACTGCTGACACTTTTGGAAGTGACCCCCACGTGGCAGAACATCATGCTGACGGGCCGGCACGGCATCGGCAAGTCGCAGATACTGACCAAGTATTTCGAAACGCTTGGAATGACGGTGAAAACCCTGTTCCTCGGACAAATGAGCGACCCCGGCGACCTGCTGGGACTGCCCGCCAAGGACGAAGCGACAGGTAAGACCACCTTCATGCCGCCCTATTGGTTCCCCACCGACGGCAAGCCCATCGTACTCTTCCTCGACGAACTGAACCGTGCCCGGCCGGAGATTCTTCAGACGGTGATGGACCTCGTGCTCAACCGTAAACTGGCGGGACGTTCGCTGCCTGAAGGCAGCAGAATCATCTCTGCCTGCAACGACGGCGACGAATATCAACTGACCGACCTCGACCCTGCACTGGTATCACGTTTCAACATCTACACCTTCCGCCCCTCTGTCGAGGAATGGCTGTTGTGGGCAGAGCGTGTGCGGCTCGACGAACGCGTCATCCAGTTCATCAGCGCCAACCCCGACCTCCTCGACCGCAGTGCCGACACCAAGGAGGAGCAGGGACTGGAGAAAGACCCCGACCGCCGTGCCTGGGAGAAGGTGGCGCGTCTGTTGGAGGGTGTCCCCAATCCCATGCCGGTGCACCAGAAAATCGTGGCCGGCATCATTGGCATACAGGCCGCCGCACAGTTGTTCCTCTCCTTCCGCAAGGAAGACCTCACTCCTGTGGATCTGCTTACCGACTTCAAATGTGCAAAAAAGCAACTCGACCGATATGAGCTGCATCAGTTGTCATTGCTTAACGATGCCCTCGCCCGCTTCTTCGAGACGGACAAGGCCGATACGCTCGAACGGGAGACGGTGCGCCAGAACCTGAAAGCCTACCACGACTATCTGCTCAAGCACAACCGTGAGGCATACGCCCACTTCGTGTCGCTCATCGATGGCACCGGCTACAAGAAGATGCTAATCCTCATCAACAAGGAGATGCCCGAGACCTACAAGAAAATTGTGGAATTCATCCAAACGCTATGACAGCCCGCGAGCGCATACAACAGGAAGTGGAGCAGTGGTTCCTCACTGAACCGCTGCTGTTCACCGTCTATTGCTCCCATCGCCTGACGATGAACCCCAACATGCTCTGCGCCTTGCGCACCGGGCAGGGGCGCATCGAGTACAATCCCACGCTGCTGGATGCCGTGCAGGATCATGTGCTCAGCGCCATGCTCAAGGTGGAAATCATCCGCATCCTGCTCCAGCATCCCTACGCGCGACAGCCATTGGGATGCCACCCTATGGCAAAGCACATGGCAAGCGATATGGTCATCTCTCCCGCCTATCAACTGGTATGGCTAAACATGGCGAACCCCCAGGATTTTGACCTCCCCGAAGGTCAGCACTATGAATGGTACGCCCTTCGGCTGAACGAGATGGTGAAGGAGATGGCAGACTCTTCCAGTGATTCTGATGACTCTAGCAATGACTCTAGCAGCGGTCAAACCGCTGCCAGCGAAGAACGGGGAGAGAGCAAGGGCGATACTGGTGGTTCTAGGGTGTCTAGGTCGGCTAGTGACTCTAGTGATACTAGTGGTCCTAGTGATACTAGTGCTTCTAGTGATACTAGTGCTTCTAGTGCTTCCAGCGATTCAGACTACACTGCTCTCTGGGAAGAAGATGCTTTTCAGGCCCGCCAGGTTACTGACATCATCCAAGGTACAACCCAGTGGGGAACCATGCCTGGCTGTATGGTGGAACTCATCAAGAAAGCCGCCGAGGGAAAGATTGACTATCGCGGTGCCTTGCGGTCCTTCCGTGCCAGCATCCTTTCACAGAAACGTCGGCTCACCCGCATGCGTCCCAGCCGTCGCTTTGGCTTTGAGCAGATGGGCAGCCACTACGATTTCACCACCCGCCTGCTTGTCGCCATCGACACCAGCGGTTCGGTGGGTTCAGAAGAACTAGGACGTTACTTCCGCATCATCACTACCTTCTTCAAATATGGCATCCAGGAAATCGATGTGCTGATGTTCGATGCTGATGTCCAAGGCAAACCTATAAAATTGAATGAGGCCAAGAAGAATAAGCAGGAGTTCAAGGCCCAAGGCCGAGGCGGCACCGATTTCCAGGCTGCCATCGATTATGTCAGAGAAAACCCCAATTACGATGGCCTCATCATCATCACCGACGGCTATGCTCCAACTCCAGAAGTACCGCCACTCTTACGTACCAAACTCCTTTGGGTCATCGACAATGAATCATCCTACAGACATCATTACGAATCACTGCGCAAGACAGGCCGTGTCTGTCTAATGCAATTATAACTACCAATGGTTGATGGCAAAGATAGCACATACCCAGAATGACGTAAAAAAGCGTCGAGCTACCTTCGAAGAGAGATGGAAAACCTTTCAAGGAAACATGTACGACGAGGAGCAAATCCGCAAAGCGGTGTTCGCTCCTATAAAACTGTCGAGCTTGAATACCTATTTCTGCAATAAAAGGAATCCCCTGTTCGGATTTGATAATGGTGTGTTTTCCTATACAGAGGAGCCTCTTCGTCAGGCGCTCATTAAGGCCAAAGCCGACTTGTCACAATTCAAGATGAGTGAGAGCAAGGTTAAGGAATCTCTGTCTTCTGGGTTTTATAGCTCAGTGTTGTGTCACACCTGCTTACTCACCTATCAAGATATTCAGATGAAAATTGAGCGTAGGGCAATAGAGGGGTCGCCTTTTGGGTCTTACGTCGTTACACCAGCCCTACAGCTGCCTGTCGAGAATACGTGGGTGATTCATGAAACCGATTTTTTCTGGCTTAACCTGCCTAGATTGCTGATGGATGTTGCACTGGAATATTCCATCTGCAAAGAGGAATTCAATTACCATCTCCGACGTCTAAAGGTGTTTAATATGGACACAACTGTGTTCGATGAGTCGAATATCATTCTGTCCGACAATCCTGATGAATGGATGTCAACCATTGAGAATTATTTCCTGATGATGAAGAAGCGATACAACGACGATATTTCGTTTGAGGACTTTCGCCAGGAGTCCAAAGCCGATAGTCCTCTCATAAATATCTTTTATTCAGGAGTTAAAATAGATCTACGCACTCTCAAAGAGAAGTTCATCGACCTCTGCAAGGAAATGGACGTGGATGTAGAATTCGAAATTGGTGATGCTGTTAGGTTTGCAGAACCAACTCGTGTGCGTAGAGAAGGCACATTCAAGGTGGACGGTTGTGAGTTTTACGTCGAAGAGTTTCGGTATTATACTAAAGAGAAAAACAAATGCATTATCTACCCATGCCATCAGCATCCAGAATACTCGTTTACATTGAACGGAAGCCTAAGCCTTAAAGCCTTGGTTTGCTATCTTAAGCAAATGCCTTCCCTTTGTCGGCAGATAGATAAATTTGCCGAGTAACGTCTCTTTAACTTCTCCCCCTACGCTCAGGTGGATTTGCAATCCACCTGCATAGAATATAAGCATTTATAATGCAATTTTCGGATTATAAATCCTGATATTCGGTGCGGCCGGATTGCAAATCCGTCCGAGCGTGTCAGTCCAATCTGTGTCCTAAATGCTATTCGCTGAATAGCCACTTTGCCGAGAAAAAATTGTTAAAAAATATAAAATAGTATTGATAATAGTAATCAACCATGAATTTTTCGAGAAAAGTGACTATATTTGGATAGAATGATTTCACTGTAGACAAACTTAAAAACCTCACGATGTATAGGGAATCGTATTTATGCTTATGAAAAAATCGAAAATATCATATCCAACTAAATGTATAGTGGAGAATTATCTGACAAAAATATTTAATGGATTAACAAATAATTGTTTAAGTCAGTCAATAAATACAATTGGATTCAACTCAGATTGTCGTAATCAGCCTGGTGCAATGGGAGTACTTCCTATAACTGTCAATTCCATTACAGGGGTGGATGTTCCTTTCATGATCAATG
Source organism: Prevotella sp. (assembly GCA_017524385.1). Lineage (GTDB taxonomy): Bacteria > Bacteroidota > Bacteroidia > Bacteroidales > Bacteroidaceae > Prevotella. The sequence continues at coordinate 15,497 of JAFWSS010000080.1, read as the reverse complement.
ATAAAAAGAATGACAAGGGTACAGTGGCCGTTATCGCACAAGATCCTCTTCGCAATCCAAATGATCCTATGTTGATTCCTTTTTCACCTTTTTTTGCTAATCCAATTGTTGGAACACCTTTCGCTATTCATTATGAAGAAGCAAAATATCCACAAACTAATGTATATCGTTTAATCATTGATGGCCTTTTAAATAAAGGGTATGATGTATATGTTACGGACGTTTGGAAATGTTGGGATAAATACTCCACATTTAGACGAAGTAAATGGAATCCCAATAATCTACATTTTCAATGTTTGTTGGATGAATTTGCAAGTATTATGCCCAAATATGTCATCTTGATGGGAAATGTAGCTAATACAAAAATCAACAATAGAGTATTCTTACAATCCCTTTACAACAGTTTTAGTATAATAAAGACTATACATCCTTCTGGCGCTGCAAATCGCGCGTGGGCAAAAATTCTACCCGATTGCCAGGCCGATAAAAAAGCCGATTATATCTTGAACTTGATTCCATAAAAAAGGATTTTGTCTAAAAGTAGCAATAAGTTGATATGCTCGACACCCTCGCTATAGTGAAAATTAGGGAACGTTTTCGTTAAGCTAAATGAACAGAGCCAAACTTGTTTGAGCTATGCCATGGCGAGAACCGAATGAGCAGCGAGAGCAGGACTAAACTTGTTTAAGTTTGTCGAGTCGAGTGACAAACGAAGACGAAGTCAAAAAAATGAAAAAAATGTCAGGGAAAAATTCAATTTTTCACAAAATGTGACTATAATTGTATTTCCAAATCAAAATACTAACCAAAAAAGAAATTATTATGGCAAAATTAAAACTAACCACGTTCGGGGTTGAATGGACAAAAACAGATGGTGAGAAGATACCCTGTATTTTTTTCAGAGACTATTTAGTTCCAAAAGACGCCTTTAAAAATGACACCACTCTGAAAGAAGTAGACATTCACGCTAAAGCCCAAAAGATTTGCGATGGCGCTTTCGAAGGCTGCAAGTCGCTGACTAAAGTGGCTCTGCCTGAAACGATAGACATCATCCGCCGCTTCGCCTTCTATGGCTGTACTGCGCTAGAGGCCATCGTCATACCCGACTCGGTGAAGAGGATGGAATGCTGGGATTACCGACGCGTCTCCTGTGTAACCTTGTTTCCTCCCTTCTCTCAGAAAGAACTAATAGAGCACCTCGTAGAAGGGCGCGGAGAGGTAGAGTTCTATCAGAGTGAAGAGGGTAGTTGAGCAAATGCGAAACTTCAGAATAATAACAAACAAAATTATAACCTCACGAAGTATAGGGAATCGTTAGTGAATATGAAAATTTTCGATTTAACAAGAGGTCATTATAGTAATATTTTCGATCCATATGATGGGACTTATGCCTCACATGTGGAACACATGGCTCACTTCAGTAGCAAATTCCTATCGCTATTCAAAGGACATCAAGAAATAGATGTCGTTGCTCTTCTGAACAACATCCCCGTGTTCTTGGTCGAGTCTTCCATGGCACAAGAATATGTCGCCGTACCAGGATGTGAGTGCTTGGTTCGAGTGCCGGAAGACAATTATCTCTCACCGATGGATGAGTTTGACATCGACAAATGGCTCAATTCAAAAAATAATGGAAAAGATGATCCATATGAGAGACCACAACTAGAATTCACTATCACAGATTTGTTGGGAGTATATATCTTTAGCACAGACAAGGACGTTATTCCAAGAAGGATTTTCATCTGGATGGACAAAATCGTGAATTATGCCAAAGATAAAACAAAATACAAGGACGCGAATACAGTGAGTAAAAATGCTTGTGCATTATTCGATTTTGTGTTTTATCATGAAATGGCACACGCCCTGATGGACGTCGAATTGTATGGTGTACATCCATCACCGATTTTCTCTTATTTCGACGATTATCCATACCGATTTTATGAAGAGGCATTTGCCAACGGCATCGCATTGGATATTTTAATGGATAAAAACCTACGTGCATTCCCACAACAAACATTCATTAAAGACTTTGTCAAGAATCAAGGAGATGGTTACAGTTATGGATGGGATATTTATCGACACTATGTTCGTAATTTAGACCAATGGATGGGAATGAAGGTGTTGTTCAATTATGAGGTTGCTCTTTTGTTACGAGATATGTGGAAGCATAAACCTTTCATGGATAATTTCATAGAGACTGTTGGCCATGATAAATGGATTGCGGTGAAAGACCATTTTGATAAATGGGGCATCATGGAACTGCCTTATTTGAAAATGGTTGCTGGATTCGAAAAGTATGACTTTTTATGGTCGTTTGATGAAAACGGACTATGTATGGTCAGGTTAGACCAAGAATATGGATATTTGTATGGATACATCAATGAGCAAGGTGGCGAGCAGATACCTGTTGAATATGAAGATATATATAGTTTTGAGAACGGCATCACCATTGCAAAGAAAAATGGCTGTTATGGTGCCATTGGCTTGAAAAACCAACCCGTCATACCTTTCAATCTGCCCTATGAGGAAGTTAGAGGATTCAGGAATGGTAGAGCTCCTGTAAAGAACAGCGAAGGCAAATGGGGGATGATAGATACAGAGGGAAAAGAAGTTGTCCTTTGTACCAAGGACCGCCCTTTTAGACCTTTATTGGATAAAGATTCCATAATAAAAAAGGAATAGCTCGCAAATACACACCCGCCGCACAGTGCAGTATTGCACCGTGCGGCGGCAAAAGCTTTATGGATATAATACATTCGGATCTGGATTTTTTCTTACCATTTTCTTACAGATTTTCTTATAATTTGACTTCCGCTTCGCACGTCGACCGTTGGTTCTCGCTTCCCAAATGGATGTTTGACCATCCCAATGAGCGATTGATATCATTTCTTCATCTTTGCAGTGATGGCTTCAAGTATGCCGATGACGACAGGCATAAGCAAGAATGGAAAGATGTTGTCTTCTCCGAATTTGTTGTCCACATAGGAACAGATCATATATGCTAACCCCGCGCCTGTCAGTCCGGCTGCGACATAGAGGATGGTTGTGAAGATTCTACTTTTCATATCTGTTTTGTTGTTTTGGTTGAATGATTTGGTTGAATGATATTATAATATAGTTATATCTTCCAAAAAATTCAATTTTTTGTGTATTGAAATTGTTGACAGTGGGTAAAATCGGTCGCATTTCCTCTTCCCCTTAGGTCCCCTTAGGGTCAGGGCTTGTGCTTGACTGCAAGGAGATAGGGTTTCATTTGTTTGAATATCAAAAAGTTACATGTCACCTCCCTGCCATTGAGACGGGATGTATCCCGTCTCTACAGATGGGAGGGGAGATGAGCACTCCGGGTGTGCTCAGAACAAATTATCTGACATTTTCAAGTGGACCTCTTCATTGGTGACTATCTGATAGACGACCGTAGCGGGCACGGTGCCAGCGAATTCCCCGGCGTGTGGATACAGTTTGGCTCAGCGCAATTCCCCGACTGGGAGAGTGTGCTCAAGTATCTGATGCCATAGGCGTCCAAAAAGTAGTCGTTTAGCTAATGAAACAATGACAAAAGGAGAGCCGAAGCTCTCCTTTTGCTTTTGTACACATTGGTTATATGACTGTCATTCGAATATCAGGTGGCAGCCATCTACCGTGAATCGGAAGAACAAGTCGTCGCCATCGATGGGACTGATGCCAATGTAGTCCTGAAGGTAGCTCACGCCGTTGTTGCCAACCATGACGCATTGCACATCGGCGGAACTGCCATGGTTGGTCACAGAGACGGTAACCATCGATTCGTCCATGGCTGCAAGCCAGGCACCCCAGTCTGTCTGGCCTCCGCTAGGCATGCAGGCTCCGTAACTGTCACCCCAGCCATAGTTGTCGGCACGCACTACGGCATACTCGGAATTGTCCGCACGTGTCAATACTACACAGAAGTTGTTCCAGTTGTTGGCTCCGGAGGTGAAGTTCTTGAAACGGGTGGTGTAGGTATTGCCCACGGGCACCTTGATCATCTCCGAGTGAGCACCCCAGAAAGCAGTAGAGTTGTCGTCTGCTCCAATCGCATCGTCAAACTCAATATGGCTGCCGTCAACAGTGAAGTTGAAGTAGCAGTTGTTGGGATCCACGGCACCGATACCGATATATTCCTGATAGTAGGTCATGTTATTATTGCCTACCATGACTGCCTTGATGTCGGCTGTGCCATTGCCATTGTTGGTGATGTATGTCGTCACCTTGGCACCGTCCATGGCTGCAAGCCATTCGCCCCAGTCCGACTGGCCTCCGCTCGGTGTGCAAGCATCATAGCCAGCGTCCCAGCCATAGTTGTCGGCGCGCACTACGGCATACTCCGTGCGGTTCTCCCTCCTAGTCTACAATCTGACCGCCGACCTTGATGGCCTGCTGGGTCACAGATGCTGTCGCTGGCAGCGGGCAGGTTGTCATGCCTCCCAGTATGCCAAAAAACAGCATCGCAGAGAATAATAATTGTTTTCTCATTGCTAATTGTTTTGAGTTGAAAAATATAAAAATGGAATTAGGTATGTTATAGTTGCTTTTTCAGGCTATTTATCATTCGGCCTTGAATTCAGGCCATCCGTCGGCGGTCCATGAAATGGTGCCCTGGATGAGCATGGCGGCGCCGTTGGCGGTGGCGCTGTAGCCGTGGCAGATGAAGATGTCCTGGCCGTCGAAATTGTAGGCGGCGCAATGGCCGGCTGCCTCCCACTGCTTCTTGTCGCCCTCCAGGAAAAGGGTGCCGCCGCCATTGGCCATGTCCTTGCCGCCACGGTCGAGATATGGACCGTCGATGGTCTTGCTGCGACCCACGGCTACACGATAGTTGCTCTTGGCACCGCGGCAGCAGTAGTCCCACGACACGAAAAGATAGTAGTAGCCTCCGTGCTTGAAGATAAACGGAGCCTCGATGGCGTTAGTGCCGGCAAACTTGGACGTGGGGTTGGGTTCCGTGGGTTTGTAGTTCGGGTCATAGCGACGGGCGATGGTGCGGGGCCGTTGCCCCTTGGCCATGTGCATGGTGGTGTCAAGGCGGGCCATCTGTATGCCGTCCCAGAACGAGCCCCAGACAAGCCACGGCGTGTCGGTGGCATCGTCGATGACGAAGTTGGGGTCGATGGCGTTCCAGTTGTCGCGCTTCTCGCGGGAGGTGACGATGCAACCCTCGTCCTTCCACATGTTTGCGGCTAGCGAACGACTGCTGAGCAGACCGATGGCTGAGCCGTTTCTGCCGAAGGTCGAGCAACTGTAGGCCAGCCACCAGCGGCCGTGCCATTGTATGACATCAGGCGCCCAGACATGGCTGTTGAATCCTGGCACGGAATCGGTGGCCCATCCGGGGATGACGGTCATCACGGGGTGGCGCGACACAGTCCACGTCTTGCGGTCTTTTGATGTCATCTGTTGGATGCCCATCCCCGTGGCATAGAGATAATAGGTGTCACCGTCCTTGGCCATCACGGGGTCGTGGGCCATGGGCGTCTCTGTTTGAAAGGACTCGCCCTTCATGCGTGGGCGTTGGCCTTGTGCGGTACACGTCAGCCATGCCATGCTGATGGTGACCAGCAACAATAGGTGTTTTTTCATAAAATGATTTGTTTTATAGATACTAGGCGTTAGATGATGCAAATATACAACAAATTTGAGAAAATAAACATCAATTTGATATTTTATAAAAAAAATGTGTATTAAGGAGGTTGACGCATCATTTTCCTTCTCAAGTAGGTAATCAAAATTATATGGAAGTTACAGATAATTATGATTACCTACTTAACTTGCTGCTTACTTTCTGTAATTCTTCGGCGTGACACCCTTCTTGCGTGAGAAGAACTTGCTGAAAGAGGGTGCGTCGGCAAAGTGGAGGAGCTCGGCAATCTGGGTGATGCTGAGCGATGTGGTGCGCAACAGATAGGACGCCTCCATCAACAGGTGCTGGTTGATGTAGTCGACGACGGTGCGTCCTGTGACCTGACGGACGACACGGGAGAGGTAAACCGACGAGATGTTGAGGGAGGACGCATAGAAGGCGATGTCGTGATGCGCTGCGAAATGTTGCGGCAGCAGGCGGATGAAACCGAAAAAGATTTCCTCGACACGCTGGGGCACCTGCCGCCGGCTGATGGCCTTTGCCTGCATGCTCTGCACATCGAGCAGGAAAACGGCATAGAGCATCTGCAGGATCTTCGTCTTGTAGATGTGGTCGGAATGGAGATAGCCGACTATCTCGTGCATCTTTTCCTCCAACCGACGGGCGTCCTCGTGAGGCAAGGCAATCTTAGGTTCGTGCAACTGGACGATGGGGGCATAGGCGATGTTCACAAGGTCGTGGACGGTGGGTGACTCGATGGTGAGATGCTCGTCGGCCAAGAGACAGATGCCGCGGTAGTCCTCCGAGGCGGCAAGGACGGTCACTTCCAAACCAGGGGAATAGATGTAAAGGTCGTCGGGATGCAAGGTCAGTTCCTGTCCGTTATAGACAATCGTCAACCATCCCTTGATGACAAGTGTGAACGTATAGGCGGATATGAACCCCTGTGTCTTGTTAGTAAGGAAGGTGACTGACGCATCAGTTTCCATACAGTGCATCCTGCCATCCCATTGCTCATAGGGCTGTCGGCCGAGCATCTTTATCCAAGCTTCGCGTAAACTATACATAGAGTGAAATGTTAGGTTTGCATCGACAAAAATACAAATAAAAAACGAGACCTGTATCGTTTCAGACAATTTTTGTGTCGCTTTAGATTTGGATTTTTGCGAAAAAGGCTTTTCCTTTGCAGTTGGAGCCTAAAAACCACATTCTAGAAATGAACCACCTCAAGATATTCTTCACCCTTCTCTACAGCATCATCGCCACATATGCTTATGGCGGGAACTCATTCCCAACAATCAGTTACACCGTCAAAGACGGTTATTTCCCTCTTGCATCTACTCAAAAGGCGACGACCATCCTTACGGATCAACAAGACTTCAAGGTGGTGGGAATCGCCGCCGACATATTGGCAGACGACGTGGAAAGGGTGACGGGCCGACGCCCCGAACATATCGTCACAGGCGAACAGAAAGCATTGCCAAAAGATGCCGCCATCGTGGCCGGCACCCTGGGACACAGCAGGCTGGTCGATTGGATGGTGGACAGGCAAAAGATTGACGTGAACGGCATCCGAGGGAAATGGGAATCCTTTCTCATCATCACCACGGAACACCCCAAGCACCACACGCCACTATTGCTTGTCATAGGCAGCGACAGGCGCGGAACAGCCTATGGGTTGACATCACTGTCCGAGGCCATCGGCGTATCACCTTGGTATTGGTGGGCCGACGTGACTCCCCGGCGGAGACCAGCCCTGTATTTGGAACCAGACACATTCCACCAAGGAGAGCCTTCAGTGCAATATCGTGGCATCTTCATCAACGACGAGCGCTTCGGAGGATGGGCACGATGGGCTGAGCAGACATTTGACAAGGAAACAGGAAAAGTGGGCCCCAAGACCTACCGGAAGGTTTTCGAACTACTCCTTCGCCTGAAAGCCAACTACCTGTGGCCCGCCATGCATCCTGGCACCCAGGCCTTCAACGCCGAACCGGAGAATGCACGCCTGGCCGACGACTATGCCATCGTGATGGGGTCGTCGCATTGTGAACAGATGCTGCGCAACAACGAGGGCGAGTGGAAAGCCGTGAATGAGCAGGCCAAGGCCAAAGGCGAGGCCGGACTTGGCGATTTCAACTACATCACCAACAGGCAGACCATGCAGCAGTACTGGGAGGAACGCGTGCGGACCAACGGGAAGTATGAGAACACCTACACCCTCGGTCTGCGTGGCATCCACGACTACCCGATGGAGGGTGCCAACAGCACTGCGGAACGCGTAGCCTTGATGCAGCAGGCCATCGACGATCAGCGCGACATATTGAGAAGAAACATCCAAAAGCCTTTGGAGGAGATACCGCAAGTGCTATGCACTTATGAGGAAGTGCTCGATGCATACCACAACGGGTTGCGGGTGCCCGACGACGTGACACTGCTCTGGAGCGACGACAAACACGGCTATTGCCGCAACCTCTCCAATCCTGCAGAACAGCAACGAAAAGGCGGAGCGGGCATATACTACCACCTGTCATACCATGGCGATCCCGCAAGTTGGATATGGCTCAGTCCGCTGTCGCCAACCTTCCTCGCCACGGAATTGACCAAAGCCTACACTTTCGGAGCACGCAAGATTTGGGTTTTCAATGTCGGCGACATCAAACCTGCCGAGAAAGAAATCTCATTCGTGATGGACCTGGCATGGGATGTCGACCGCTGGAAGCCCGAAGAGGCACACCGCTACATACACCATTGGGCAGAAAAGACCTTCGGAAACGAAGCGGCTCAAGAAATCGCCGACATAATGGCCGGCTATTACCAATTGCAGGCAGGCGGGAAAGACGCCCACGTATGGTTTGTAGACTATTCCGAGCCTCAGATAGCACAACGCATTGCACAATGGCGTGCGCTGGCGGCACATGCGGCTGACCTGGCGGAGCGCATCCCCGCACCATTGCAGGATGCCTATTTCGAACTCGTCGACTATCCCGTGCGTGGAGCCGCCATGATCAACGAGTATCAGTTGCTCGCCCGCCGCAGCATGGTGCGCGCCACACGATGCGACAGCATTGGTGCCATGGAGGATGCCGACAGGGTGAAAGAGATGTTCACACGACTGAACGACTGGACCAGGCATTACAACGAGGAAATCATCGATGATGGGAAAGCCAAGTGGGCAGAATTCTTCAACTGGCAACCCTACCATTGGTACCGCTCGGAGAAAATCGAGCAACCCTTGGCCACGCCGGATGTGATTTCAAAGGCCATGCATGGCTCCAAACCTCGCTACCTTTCCGTCAGCGATGCGTTCTCATGCGAAGGGGCGTTGATAGACAGTGACAAGGACGGGGAAATCCCCATCTGGATGGAAGCATTAACACCCGTGCGCAATTTCTCCAAGGCTCCCGAAGACAACGTCTTCTGTCAGGTCTGTCTGCATCACTCGGCAGTCACCACACAACAGTTTGACGCCTCTGCCACGCCAATCAACAACATCTGGCATGCGCCATACGTCGGACCCATGTGGAGTCGCGTGGGGGTGCTCCATCTGAAAAAGGGCGAAAACCGTCTTTACGTGTCCGACCTGAAGCCGGACGCCAGAATCGCCCACATATACATCGGCACACAACCCCCGTTTGTCAGGGAACCGCGTCTCCGAATTCCCGCCTATGGCTATCAGTACAAGCATGAGAGTATCAAGCGTGTTCCGCAACTGGGTTATTCCGACGGGATGATGGTTCTGCCGTTCGACACTCCTTCATATCAACAGGTTGCTGCGGCTCCCTATGTGGAATACGAAATAGAATTGGGGGCTGCCGACTCTCTCATCGAGATACGCACGCTGCCGACATTGCATGTGTATGACGGGCGCGACGCACGCTACGCAGTACAGCTGGGAGATGGCTCACCCACCGTGTTCTCCATACATGCCAATGACTTCTCGGCAGAATGGCGATGGAACGTTCTTCGCGGCCATGCCTCCCGATGCGTGCCCGTCACTGCTCTCGGCCGTCAACGCCTGCGCATCTATCTGCTCGACCCTGGCATCGTGATACAAGAATTGATGATACACGCCAAGAATTGAGGACATATGAAAGAAAGAATGTTTCCATACCTTATAGCCGTGATGATGGCTGCACTGACCCTACAGGCATCTGCTCAACAACCGACAAGGCTTCGAGAGCCGTTGAACTCGGTCGGATGGCAGAGTTATGACGGGAAAAGACGGTGTCAATACCTTCACGAAGGCTGGACTTTCGGTCAGGCCCGCCTGACCAATCGCCATCCTGCCGTGGTGCCGGGAGTGGTGCACACCGACCTCTTGCGACTCGGATTGATAGACGACCCGTATGTCGGCCTCAACGAACGGACAGTGCAGTGGGTCGACAAGGAAGACTGGGTATATGAGACCACGTTCCGCGTGGCCGACTCCTTGATGGCTTGCGACCACGTAGACCTATGTTTCGACGGCCTTGACACCTATGCTGATGTCTACCTGAACGATGTCAAGATATTGGAAGCCGACAACATGTTCCGTCGATGGCAAGTCAGCGTAAAACCGACACTGAAAACCGACGGCAACGTGCTTCGCGTCTATTTCCATTCGCCTGTCAAGGTAGACATGCCGAAATGGGAAAAGCACCCGAACCTCTATGGCGCATCCAACGACCAGTCGGAGAATGGTGGACTCTTGGACCGCAAACTGAGCGTCTTTGCACGAAAGGCAGGCTACCACTACGGGTGGGACTGGGGGCCGCGCCTCGTCACTTCCGGCATCTGGCGCAACGTCTATCTCCAGGCCTGGAGCGACGCACGCATCACCGACATCCATCTTCGACAGGAGAAGGTCAATCAACGACAGGCCTTCCTCTCCGACATAGTGGAGATAGAATCCGACAAAGACATCGGCAACGCCGTCATCACCGTCACCGACGAAGCAAAAGGGCGCACTGTGACAACGAAGAAATGCTCACTGCGAAAAGGAGTGAACACCATTCCCGTCACGTTCACCATCAAGAATCCACGATTATGGTGGTGCAACGGATTGGGCGCCCCGGAACTATATACTTTCGCCACCCGTCTTTCCGTAGGTGGGAAAGAAATCGAAAGCCAGAAGAAACGCATTGGAATACGTTCCGTAGAGTTGGTGACCGCCCCCGACACCGAAGGCAAGAAGCAATTTTTTTTCGTGCTCAACGGAGTGCCGGTCTTTGCCAAAGGCACCAACTACATCCCACAGGACAACTTCCTTACCAACGTCACCCCCGAGCGTTACCAACGCACATTGGAAGATGCGGTGCTGGCGAATATGAACATGGTCCGTGTATGGGGCGGCGGCATTTATGAGGACGATTTGTTCTATGACCTCTGCGACGAGATGGGGCTGATGGTGTGGCAGGATTTCATGTTCGCATGCAGCACCTATCCCGCCGAAGGAGAATGGTTGGAGAATGTGAGAGCGGAAGCCGTGGACAACATCCGACGCCTGCGCAATCATCCCTCCATCGTGTTGTGGTGTGGCGGCAACGAATGCTTGGACGCTTGGTACAATTGGGGATGGAAAGCAAGGATGGAAAAACAAAACCCGGATGGCGCCCGCCTCGTCGGAGAGCAACAGGAATATCTCTATTACGACTTCTTGCAACAGATTGTCGATCAGCAGATACCCGACGACATCTTTGTCACCGGGTCGCCACTTGCAGACAGGGGCAGGGGCAGCGACGGCATCAACGGCGACCGCCACTTCTACGGCGTGGGACATCGACGCATGCCCGTCAGCGCCTACAACCAAGAGAAAGCCCATTTCTTCAGCGAATACGGCATGCAGTCTTTTCCGGAATACGCCACTGTGCTTTGCTTCGCGCCCGACACCGCCACCCACGACATCGGCAGCGAACAGATGATGTGGCACCAACGTGGCGGCGTGGAAGCCAACAAGATGATAGAATGGTATGTGAACAGCGAATACGGGCAGCCCCGTGACTTCCAGCTGTTCCTCTACGCCTCACAACTGTTGCAAGGCGATGCAATGCGCACGGCCATCGAAGCACACCGCCGCGACATGCCTCACTGCATGGGTTCGCTGTTGTGGCAGCACAACGATTGCTGGCCTGTCGCATCATGGTCAACCCGCGACTATTACGGTCGCTGGAAGGCGGCCCACTATATGGTGCGCCATGCTTTCGAGCCACTTATCTGCTCGGCTCTTGCAAGCGGGGACAGCCTGCATGTTTATGCCGTCAGCGACCTGCAACGCCAACAGAAGGGCACACTCCAACTGACGGTCCGTACACTCGGTGGCGAAACCGTGGGAACACTGACACAAGCCGTCGTCATCCCCGCCAACACCTCCACCTTGGTGTTTCGTCAGCCTGTGAACGATTTGCTGAAAGGCAGGCAGCGTGAAGACGTGGTGGTCAGCATGAGTCTCACCACGACTTCCGGCAGGTCCTATCAAAGCAACTGTTTCCTCTGTTCACAGAAAGATTTGCGGTTGCACCCTGCCAAGCCTGAAATTCGAGTGGAAGCCGAAGAAGGTGGTTGCCGCATCACATTAAAGACCGACCGATTCATCCGTGCCCTGGCCCTGTCCATCGACGACGAGGACTGTTGGTTGGACGACAACTATTTCGACCTGCAGCCGGGCATACCCTACACGTGTTTCCTACGAACCAAGCTATCAGCAGAAGACGTGAAGCAGAAACTGATTATGAGTTCTCTGAACGATAATAGATAACCAATTTTAAAACAAAAAAACATGGACGCAAAGAAATCAATCGAAGCACTGCAGTTCTTCGCAACTGGACTGACTGAAGGTGCATTGGTACACAAGTTGCAAGGTCAGATTTTCAAGGCCCAGGGCTTTGGGAAGTTAGGACAGAAATACGTCGACCATTTCAACGAGGAGATGGAATGGGTTGATAAGTTCGTGGAGCGCATCCTCGACCTTGGTGGTGAAATCAAGTTTGATGGCGCCAAGTGCCGCGCACTCATCTGCGACCCCGTGGAATACATCAAGGCCGACCTCGACATCCAGAAGGCCGGTGTGGACCTGCTCTACAAATGCTGTGAGACATTAGTCAACGACCCCACAACCTATGAAATCATGGTTGGATACTTGAAGGATGAGGAGGAAGACCTCTATTGGAGCCAAGGCGCATTGGAAATCATCGAGAAGATAGGCCTGCAGAACTGGTTGTTCACTCAAATTTAATAGCATACGGTTATGGAAGGCATACAGAAAGTCTATGATTTCCTGGAGAAAGCAGGAACATTTTATCTCGCCACCGTTGAGGGCGACCAGCCACGTGTACGTCCTTATGGAGCCATGCTCTTTTTTGAGGACAAGATTTACATCATGGCTTTTGGCAAGACCAATGCCACATATCAGTTGGCAAAAAACTGCAAAGCTGAGATTTGCGCTTTCAAGGGTCAGACGCTCCGCATTGAGTGCAAGTTGGTGGAAGACAACCGCCCTGAGGTTGGCAAGGCCTTGGTAGACAAGATGCCAGTACTGAAGCCCGCCCTTGGTGAGAATGGTGAAAACGGTGTCATGTATTATCTGAAAGATGCCAAGGCAGACTTTTTCAAGATGATGGAACTCGTAGAAACAATCACTTTTTAAAAACAGAATGAGATTATGAAAGAAAAGGTATTACAAGCCATGCTCGAGGCTGGCAAGCCCGTCTCCGCAGGCGAAGTGACCAAGGCACTGGGTGCCGACCGCAAGGAAGTGGACAAAGCTTTCGCACAATTGAAGAAAGAAGGGGCCATCGTATCGCCCGTCCGCTGCAAGTGGGAGCCTGCAGCAAAATAATAGAGTCAACAGGAACAGAGGTGGAAGCGTCTTGCACTGCTTCCACCCCTTCCAATGGCTTATGGACGAACAGAAACCACAGGACCCGGCGGCCTATTCAAGCGGCAGCACCCTCTATGAACCTCACGAGGAAAAAGAAAGAATAATGACCAAAAAGCAAACTACACAATAATAGCAATCCCTCGTTTCTGATAATCCGGCCATTCCTAAAAGATGGCTACAGGGGGCATTCCACACTTGCCATCCCAAGTCAGACCTGAAAACTTAATATAATCTTTCAAACAACCATATAACATTTCGCAACTATGGAAATCAAAGCAATCCGCATGTTCGACGGTGGTTTCATGAACCAGCCGTTTGCCTTCGGTGGAGAAGAGGGCAAGGACATGTTCGACGAGCAAATCATCTACCGAAGCAGTCTCCAAAACTTCCTCATCGACACGGGCGGCGAGGTCATACTCATCGACACGGGCTTTGCCACCGGCATGGCCGCTCCCGCCAAGAAATTGGGTGCTCCCCTCTACATGGGCGAGAAGGTGGCCGACTACATGGAGGCTTTCGCCGCCAATGGTTACAAACCCGAACAAGTGACGAAGATCCTCGTCACCCACAAGCACCCCGACCACACCGCCGCCTTGCAATACTTCCCCGACGCGAAGGTGTATATCGCTCCCGAGGATGCCGACGCAATGAAACTGGAAGGAGATAATGTTGTGCGTGCCCAATATGGCGAACCCTACAAGAACTTCCCCAATGCCCAACAGGTGGCCGACGGAATCTGGTTCATCGAGGCCAAAGGACACACCAAAGGCAACAGCATCATCATTGCCGAGAACGACGGACTCTGTTATATGTTCCACGGCGACGTGACCTATTGCGATGCCGCACTGAAAGCCAACAAGTTGAGCATCGTCTTTGAGGATAAGGATGCCGCCCGCCAGACACTCGACCGCGTGAGACAGTTTATCATGAACAATCCCACCGTCTATCTCTCCACACATTGCCCCGAAGGCTACGAGAACCTGGAGATGAAACGGGTGATGAAATTGTAATGACTTAAGTTTCGCATTCGCTCTACTTTCTGGAGTTAAAGGGGAGTTAAAGGGGAGTTAAAGGGGAGTTAAAGGGGAGTTAAAGGGGAGTTAAAGGGACATATGCTCACTTTCACTGCTTTTGAAAGGATGATTACCCCATACTTAAAAAAAATCTTCACTCCTTATATTCCTATACTTGAGATAGTTGAGTAATAGTAATGACATTCAAACCAAAATACGATTATGAAAATATTGATTTTACAAGCCTCGCCACGTGCGAACGGCAACACCGCCTGGATGGCGGAAGAGTACAAGAAAGCTGCCGAGGCAGCTGGCCATGAGGTGACACTGGTGAATGTGTCGAAGAAGAAGATTGCGGGCTGTCTGGCTTGCGAGTACTGCCATAACAAAGGCAATGGTGCCTGCATCCAAAAGGACGATATGCAAGACATCTATCCGCTGATGGCCGAGGCCGAGGCGTTGGTGCTGGCTGCCCCCATCTACTATTTCACACTCTGCGCCCAAATCCAAGCCCCCATACAGCGTATGTACTGTGTCAACAGTCCTGCCAAGGTGAAGAAGATGGCACTCCTCGTGTCATCATATTCTCCGGGGGTATACGACGGAGCCACGGCTGAGTTCCGTGACATCTGCAACTATTGGGGGGTAGAGAATACTGGCGTTGTAACCGCAAAGGTTGATGAGCAGAAGACGGAGGAGACCAAGCAGAAAGTCATCGACTTGGCCGCTAAACTTTAATTCTTGACCCAAAGAGTTCCTTAAGGACTTCTTTGATGGAATTAGCGAAAATTTTCGACCTGCGGATGGATTATTAATGCCTGACGGCCTGTAAGGCCAACGAGATATCAGTCCAGGGCAGCCCTGGAAATCCATGTGTGATATATAACTTAAGTTTCGGAAGTAAAATTGCCTTACAAAACTGTAGTTTATCTCGTATGGCAACCGGTTGTGAAGTGAAGCCCGAAGGGCTGGGACGACCACAGGCAGGTGGTGGAGCGAAGCGTAACCCCTGCTTGACGACGAAATG
>JAFWSS010000079.1 GCA_017524385.1 Prevotella sp. | reverse complement strand
GGCTCTAGTGAAGTCAGTGTCGATGCCACGCCGCTGTATGTTGTCGACGGGGTGATTGTTGACAACCTTTCAAGTCTCGATATGAACACCGTATCCAGTATCGAGGTCCTTAAGGGTGCCAATGCCACAGCCATTTATGGCAGTAGAGCAGGCAGTGGGGTGGTGGTCATCAGTACTCAGGGCGCACCGATGGAGAATGCGGCGGAACAATTCAACAAGTTGCTGGCTTCACTCATGTCTCAACCGGCTGTGGTGAGAGAGAACTTCGAGGAGACGGCTTTCTTCCATCCGCGACTCATGGCCGATGATAAGGGTGAGTTCACCATCAACTTCACACTGCCCGAAAGTGTCACCTCATGGCGCTTCATGGGACTGGCTCACGACCGTGAGATGAACTATGGATACGCCGAGGCATTGGCAGTGGCACAGAAAGAGGTGATGGTGCAGCCCAACCTGCCACGATTCATCAGGGTAGGTGACCAATCGGTCTTTTCGGCAAGGGTTGCCAATCTCTCCGATACAGTGAAAGAGGGCATGGCAGAACTCACGCTCTCTGATGTCAACACAGGAGAAGTGGTGTGGTCAGGACAACAGCCCTTCCGTGTCGAGGCAAGAACGACGGGTGGTGTTGATTTTGCCGTTCCTGCGTTTAAGGAAACCGCGGCATTGGTCTGTCGTACCGTAGTCCATGGCGAAGGCTTCAGCGATGGGGAGCAGCAGATGGTACCCATCATGCCTGCCCGTGAACTGGTGACCACTACTTATCCTTTTGTCATGAAGGGTGAACAGAAGTTGGAACTGACGCTCGACCGTCTTCTCCCCGCAGATGCCGACCAGCGCCGCCTCACCTTCGAATATACCGCTCATCCCGAATGGTTGGCGATAGGTGCCCTTCCAGTCTTGTCGGCTGCCACCGACATCGATGCCGTCTCTCAGGCTGCGGTCTATTATGCCAATCAGTTGGGTAGGATGGTGACCGAAGGCTCGCCTGCTATCCGTCAGGCTTTCATGGCATGGCAGAACGATTCCACGCTGCAGTCGCCCCTCAACAGTGCGTTGCAGAAGAATACCAGTCTGAAAGAAATGCTGCTCTCAGAAACACCTTGGATGACTGATGCCGAAGGAGAACGGGCGATGAAGCGCAAAATGGCGACATTCTTCGACACCAAGACGATGGACAAGAAATGCAAAGATGCACTCGACCAACTGAAAAAGTTGCAGAATGCCGACGGTGGGTGGGCATGGTGCCAGGGCATGAGCAGTTCGGTCTACACCTCAGTCCTTGTGATGGAGATGCTGGCACGAATCCAAATGCTGAAGCCTACAAAAGACTGTACCAAGTTGTTGGACAAGGGGTTGGCGTTCCTTCAGACAAAAGCCCATAAAGAGGTGGAAGAGATGCGGAAAGATACGGTAAAAGGCCATCATGTCACACCAAGCGAGTGGTTGCTGCACTACCTTTATATCAGTGCCCTCGTTTCGCCACAGCACCATCAGTCTGACAGCGACGACCATGAATACCTGCTTTCGTTCCTCCGCCAGCGCAAAGTAGACCTCTCCATTTATGGGAAAGCAGCATGTGCGGTCGTCATGGCACGTGAGGGCGACAATGAAAGAGCGCAGGAATATCTGAAGAGCCTCAAGGAATATGCCGTGACCTCGGAGGAAATGGGCATGTATTTCGACACCCCCAGGGCACAACGCTCTTGGTTCAACTACGAGATACCTACAGTGGCCATGGCTATCGAAGCCACACAACTGCTTACTCCCGAGGACACTACGAGTATTCAAATGATGAGACAATGGCTGCTGATGCAGAAACGCACACAGATGTGGGAGAGCAATGTGGCTACCGTGGAAGCCATTTATGCCCTTTTCAACGACAGTCCTCTCACCATATCATCTTCCACTCCTTCCGACTTGTTGCTCACTGTCGACGGGCAGCCTGTCGACCTCGGCCAAGGTACAGCAGGAGTGGGGTATGTGAAAGCCGTTGTCGACAAAGGTGACCTTCGAGAGTGCCGTATCGGGAAGAGTACCGGCCAGACGGCGTGGGGCGCTCTTTACGGACAGTCGTTGCAAGCGGTGGAGAAAGTGGCAGACGATGCGCAGGGCATCACCGTAGAGCGAGAACTGGTGCTGCCCGACCGTCCTCTGCGCGTAGGCGATAAAATCAAGGTGCGCATCACCGTGAAAGCCGACCGCAATTACGACTTCGTGCAAGTTTGCGACCGCCGTCCGGCATGTCTCGAACCAGTAGATGCACTCAGTTTCTTCTGTTGGGGATACTATAATGCGAAGAAAGACAATGTCACAACCTACTACTTCGACCAACTCAGTAAAGGCACCACCGTGCTGGAGGAAGAATACTATGTAGACCGCGAAGGAGAATACACCTCAGGCACATGTGTCGCCCAGTGTGCGTATGCGCCGGAATTCAAGGGCATCGACGGAGCCTATCGACTCAAGGTGTCGCGTTGAGAAGCCTTAACACAATAAAATGTGCCCTCGTGCGTTATCATAATATGTTACGACATACAATCCGATGCCTAACGGTGTTGTTGATGGCAACACTGCTCTGTGCCTGCAACGACGACGACAGTTTCACCACGTCGCCGAATAACTTGTTGACGTTTTCGATTGATACGGTGAGGCTCGACACGGTGTTCTCACGCATTCCCACCTCCACACGCACCTTTTGGGTGTACAACAAGTCGGGCGATGGCGTGAGGTGCTCGAGAATAGCCTTGGAAAAAGGCAATCAGACGGGATTCCGCGTGAATGTAGACGGCACGTACCTCGGCTCGTCAGAGGGATTTCAGGTCAGCGACATCGAGGTGCGCAACCGTGACAGCATCAGGGTGTATGTGGAACTTACCTCACCTGCCAATAATAAGTTTGAACCCACGTTGCTTGAAGACAACCTCGTCTTCATGCTTGAAAGTGGTGTGCAGCAGAAGGTGAACCTCAATGCCTTTACGTGGGATGCCGATATACGCGACAGTCTGGTGGTTGATGGCGAAACTACCATTGCCACTGATAAGCCTTTGGTCATCACTGGCGGTATCAAGGTAAAGGAGAATAGCAAACTCACCATCCCACCGGGCTCCACCATCTATTTCAAGGACAATGCTGGAATCGACGTCTACGGCACCCTGGATATTCGGGGTGAAGCCGACCGTAACGTGACACTCCGTGGCTATCGTCTCGACAATATGTTCTCCTATTTGCCCTACGACAGGGTAAGTGGACAGTGGAAGGGTATACGGTTCCATGAACCATCTTACGAAAACACCATTAACTATGCCGACATACACAGTACTTACAACGGTATCGTTTGTGATTCGTCGGGCGTCGACCGGCTCAAACTCAGCCTTTACAACAGCATAGTGCACAACTGTCAGGGATATGGCGTGAAGGTCGTGCATTCTGTGGTCGATGTGGTGAATTGCCAGATTACCAACACACTGATGGATTGTCTGGCTGTCTATGGAGGAGCGGCAAGAGTGATGCAGTCAACCATAGCACAGTTCTACTCCTTCGATGCCAACAGAGGAGCGGCACTGCGTTTCGCCAATTATGATGAGGAAAGAGTATTGCCCCTCTATCAGTTCGACTGCGTCAACTGCCTTGTCACAGGATATGCCGATGATGTGGTAATGGGTGAGGCCGACAGCACTGCCACCTATAATTTCTCGTTCGAGAACTGTCTCTTGCGCACACCTGCCATCTCTGATACAATAAGAGTGAAAAACGTGATTTGGGAGAATCCCGAAGATACCTTGACAGGGGGCGTGAAACATTTTGTTAAGATGGATACGGAGAATCTGATTTATGACTTTAGGCTCGACTCTCTCTCCACTGCCATCGGCAAGGCTTTGCCCATCGAAGGATTGCCTTATGACCGATTGGGAATCCGACGTGATGAGGAACCCGACCTCGGGTGCTACGAGTATGTAAAGAAACAATGAAAAACCTCAGGCCTATGAAAAATATTCAACTTGAAATCAACATCCACCACTTGCAGTTGGAGGAATTGAACGCCGACGAAAGGGAGTTGGTAGAGGCTGCCATCAAGGCTACCGACAACTCTTATGCAAAATACTCCCATTTCAGGGTGGGGGCAGCACTGCGGTTGGGCGACGGTAGGATGGTCATCGGTGCCAACCAAGAGAATGCGGTGTTCCCACTCGGCTTGTGTGCCGAGCGCACTGCCATTTTCGCGGCACAGGCGAATTACCCCGACCAACCCGTCACTGCAATCGCTGTAGCAGCGCGCAACGAATCCGGATTGGTGAAGTCTCCGGTATCGCCCTGCGGTTCATGCCGTCAGGTCATCCTCGAAATCGAGGAGCGTTACAGTCAGCCAATCAAGGTTCTGCTTTATGGCACTGATGGAGTGTATGTGGTAGATTCGGTGCGCGACCTTCTGCCGTTGTGCTTCATCGACGAGAGTATGCGATAGCCCTTTTCATTCCACCACGTCTACCTTCTGCTCATACACCGCATCGATGTTCTGGGTGGAAGGCGTTTCGGGTTGTGTCTTCACGACAGGACGCTTGACCACGTCCTGGGTTATAGAAGGTTTCACGCTAATGGTGGCTGGCCTTGCCAGTTCGGGAAGCACAGGCCCTACGAAAAGTTCAGATGGCGGGACAGCAGGAGCCACCTTGTTTCCTTCCATTTCTATTTGTTCTTCAGGCGAGGCTGCGGCATTGCCTGCATTCTCGGTCACCGACAGCGTATCGGTGGCTGGGATATCCTTGGATGCTGTCGTGAAATCCAGACTGTCGGTCTCTGCTGTGGCTTCGTGTTGCCTTCCTTCATCCGTCAATGATATTCCAGCGGCTTCCAGGCGGGTCTTACAGCCACCCATCATATGGGCAGCCTGCTTGATACGGGCCTGCATCTCGGGAGTGTCACGGAATGCAATCAGATAGTCAAGGGCCTGGTTGTAATGGTCGTGGGCGGGATGCCAGTTTTCCAGAAACATATAGCATAGCCCCAGGCGGTAGTTGATGTCGCCCTTCTCATTGTCATAGCACACGGTGAGTGCTTTCTCATAATAGGGTATGGCTTCGGCAAACTGCCGCAGTTCGAAGTGGCTTTCACCGGCCGTGAAGTAGTATACCGACCGCTCATGTGGAGCAAACACCTCGAGTTGGGGCATCACGGCATCGAGTTTCTTGCATGCCTCCTCGTAAAGCCATTCGTGATAGTAGCACACACCCATGAATCCTTGAAAACGTGGGTTCAGTGCATATTCCTTGTCGAGTCGTTCAAACAGCAGTAGTGCCTCATGGTATTTTCCACTCTGGAAATAGGCGATGGCCATATCCAATCGGTCGTTGTCGCTCACTTCCTGCGCAAAGGTGGGAATGAGGTGGGCGACAATCAGCATGAGGAGTATGGCCAATCGTTTGAGCATGGGCAGAAGAGAGAAAAGGCCTGATGCTTATTCTTCTGTATAGAAATTGATGAGCCTGCGCAGGGCACGGTCGCAGACAGGACAGAACACAGGGTTCTCGTTGGTGCGCATCCTGCAGTCCTGGCAACCTCGGTAAACACCTTTCAGACTGTATCCGGCTCCCTCAAACACGCCAACCCGTTGTTCTATCGTCTTCTTGTCGGAAGATTCTGGTGTGGGGATAGGTGTCTTTTTCTTCACCATGTCTTCCCATTTCGAGGAGAAGTCTACCAGTGTGGTAAGGTTGGGCTCCCATGGTTCCACGTCGTGTGGATACATCGGAATCTGTTCCTGTTCGTAGGCATACTCGTCGCCCAGACCTGCGAAACTGTGCCCGAACTCATGCACCACGACGGGCTTGAACAGTCGATGATGGGTCATGGAGAGGTTGTAGGAATTGAGTATACCACCACCGCCATATTGGTCGGTGTTCACCAGTACGATAATGTGTTCGTAGGGCGTCCCTGCCAACCAGTTGTGCAAGTCTTTCAAGTGAAGGGTGGTCAGGTAGCGCTGGCTGTAGAACGTGTCGAAATGGGAGTGGAGGGCGGTGTTGCGCCAGATGCCAAGATGTGGAGAACTGGTGCCGCTGTCGACGGAGGGAGACTTCACTGCCACGATGTGGAAACGGTCGCGCAGCGATTTGAAAGGTTCATGCGCGAAGAGGGCTTCCGTGGCTTCTTGGGCATCGTGTAGATAAGTGTCCATCTCACTCTCCTGATACCCCTCTGCCACAAAGGCGATATGGATGCAGCGTGTGGTGTCGGCAGCCTGTTGAAGAGTCACATAGGGCGTGACGTGGTCGTAGCCGGTGTGGCGGATGAGGATGTCGGTGGGCACCACGGTATGCGTGAGACTCACCATTGTTTGCTGCCGGTTGTCGTAGAGTTCCACTGTCACGTCAGCGGTATCCTTTGGCATAGGTGTGAGAAATACGTTTTGGAACGAGCGACACTGGGTATGTGCCTCATCATACGACAGCCATTCTTGAAACAGGGTGGAGAAGGAGTTGCGGTATATGACCTCTCCGCTGCGGTGGTGGCGCACGATGATTTGACCGTTGCCTCGTACAGGCACTTCACTGAGATGATGGCGCTTGCCCCACCAACGCGGCACCATGTGCAATTCATCGACGGCTATTTCCTGATGATGTGCGTTGCCGGAGAACACATAATCGATACGTAACGTGGCATCACTGAAATATTGGTTGAAGTCTTGTGCGCTGGTGGCCAGTGTGAGAAATGCCGCCAACATCATAAAAAAGCGTTTGGGCAATAGGGGGGTCATAGGGTGAAGATTTGTTGTTTTCATTTTATGTTTAGTGAAATGTAATTGGCTATTTCTGGTACCGATGCCATTAGTTCTACGATATAGTTTCGACTCCAGTCATCGGTATGGTATCTTTTCTTCCCCAAGAGCAGTAGGTCGATATCCATCATGATGATGTTGCCGGAGCGTAAGTCGGGTTTGTCACCGCAGGCCTGCTCCACATGCTTCAGCAGCAAAGTGATGTCTTTGGCTGTCATCTCACTCTCGCCGGTGGCAAGGCAGTTGAGAAAGGGTGTCGCCTCTATGCCGATGGCATTGGTCTCAACCATTGGCGTGAAGGTCATTGGCCCCAGTTTCTCTTCTAGCAGCGCCTTGGCTACAGCCATGCGACGTTCTCTTTTACAGTTGCTACCCAAGGCAAGAATGAATCGCTTCTTCTTCTGTTGGTTCATGATGAGGATGGTCGAGTTATCGGCCTTTTCGTTGTGGAGCGGTAAAATTACAAATTTTTCATGGAATAGTGCGTAAAAACTGTATTTTTTAGCCACAGTCATTCATAACCACGATTATTTTGCGTATTTTTGCAACCGAATTGACAAATACTTCCTTTCTGTAGCCGTGATGGATGAAATGAAAAAAGTGAAATTCAAAGCCGCGCTATTCGACCTTGACGGTGTGGTCTTCGACACCGAGTCGCAGTATTCTGTGTTTTGGGGCGAGATGTGCCGCAAATACCACCCTGAGATACCGGGATTGGAGAACAAGATAAAGGGGCAGACCCTGGTACAGATTTTCGATGGTTATTTCGATGGAATGGATGAGGCGAAAAGGGATATCCGGAAAAACCTCGACGAATATGAGGCTCGTATGACATACAGTTTCATTGCCGGATGCCGTGAGTTTATCCTTTCACTCCGTGAAAAAGGGGTGAAGACGGCTTTGGTGACCAGTTCCAACGATGCCAAGATGCGCTGTGTATACAGGTCTTGGCCCGATTTCGGCAACCTTTTCGATGCCGTCCTTACCTCTGAAGATTTCGATGAGAGCAAGCCCTCGCCCGACTGTTACCTCAAGGCTGCCGCCCGGTTGGGGGCAGGAGTGGAGGAATGTGTGGTCTTTGAAGACAGTTTCAATGGCTTGCGTTCGGGGAATGCCGCAGGAATGGTGGTGGTGGGCTTGTCGACTACCAATCCGGCTGATGCCATCTCGCCGCTCTGCGACAAGGTTATCTCCGATTACAACCATTTCGGGCATTCACAGTGTGAGGCACTCATTGCCGTGAAACATCAATCGTAAGTTGACATGGATACACAGAATACCCCTGTTCATATTCGTCTTTGGAACCATGACTTCTGGTTGTTGGCCTTTGCCAATATGCTGCTCACCATGGGTGTATACATGCAGATGATGTATGTACCAGAGTGGGTGAAACAGTATAGTGGTGGCGGTGATATGCAGATATGGTCGTGGGTGGCCTATGTCGTCGGCTTGTTTTCCATGGGGGGATTCTGTTCTTTTCTCGTTCAGAAATACCGCCGCAACCGTGTATGCCTCCAGTCGCTCATCGTGGTGATGGCCTTGCTCGCATCACCCGTTTTCCTCGGTGCATTCTATAAGAACAATGTCGTATGGACAATGCCGTTGTTGCGCTTTCTCACAGGGGCGTTCTTCGGACTGGCACAGATGGTGTTGGCGAGCACCTTGGTCATCGATTGCTGTGAAGCCCCCCAGCGAACGGAGGCTAATTATTCCGCAGCATGGTTCTATCGCTTTTCCTTGTCGTTGGGACCTCTCTTGGCCTTGATGCTCTTCAGATTTGCCGACATGAAGGTCTCGATATGGGTGTCGGCGGGTCTTGTGGCTTTGGCTTTTGTGCTAATATCATTGGTGAAATTCCCTTTCAGGACTCCGGAAGACAGCCTGCATAGGTTCTCGCTCGACAGGTTTTTGTTGCCGGGTGCATGGGCGTTGTTCTTCCAGTTGCTGCTGGTCACCATGGTGCTGGGCATGATGATGTCGGTGTTTTTTACCTGTGCCAACTTCTTTGCATGGCTGATGTTGGGTTTCCTCCTTGCCCTGTTGGCAGAGAAATTTGTCTTTATGAATGCGGAACTGCAGAGTGAGATGGTAACAGGACTGTTGCTGATAATGGCGTCATTGCTGTTGATGCTTACCAACAGCAGTGACGACGTGATGTATATCGTTCCGGTGCTGACAGGATTGGGAACCGGACTGATTGGCTCTCGTTTCATCCTGTTCTTTATCAAACTCAGCGACCATTGCCAACGGGGAACGTCGCAGAGCACATATTTCCTGGCATGGGAGTCGGGGATTGCCCTTGGCTTGGGTCTTGGTTTCCAATTGGTCAGAGAACAGAAACCAGGGGAGAGTGTAGACCCTTGGCTCGACGTGTATGTCGTGGCCTTGGTCATGACAGTTGTTGCGCTAGTCGTTTACGTAGGTTTTACCCACAAGTGGTATCTGCGTCACAAGAACAGGTAGTTAGCCACATCTCAAGTTTTTATCAATAACATCATATTGTTGCCTTGAGGTCGGCGAGGGTGATTTCCTTCAGTTCTTTCTCCGTCTTTTGTGCCGAAGAGCGAGACAAGCGGTTGGCTTGATGCTGGATGCATTTCTCGAACACATTGCGCACATAGCGCGCATTGCCGAAATTCCTTTCTTTTTTCGCTACAACCTCTTCCAGACGGCTCATGAGATAATCCTTGGCATCATCGTTGAGCGTGTACTCATTCTTGCGCACATACATCAGGAAAATGCGTGTGAGTTCCTCGGACGTATAGTCAGGAAAATTGATGTAACGGTTGAAACGCGACTGAAGGCCGGGGTTGGAGTTGATAAACCGTTTCATCTCATCAGGATAGCCGGCTATGATGACCACCAGTTTGTCGCGGTCGTCCTCCATACGTTTCAATAGGGTGGAGATGGCCTCCTGACCATAGTCGCCGCCGTTGTCGTTTTTCGGTACAAGGGAGTAGGCCTCGTCGATGAACAGCACACCATTGAGGGCGGAGTCGCAGATGGCATTGGTCTTGACGGCAGTCTGCCCCATGTACTCGGCCACCAGTCCGGAACGGTCGGTTTCCACCATGTGGCCACTCTTCAGTATACCCAAGTCCTTGTATATGCGGGCAACAATGCGTGCCACGGTGGTCTTGCCCGTACCGGGACTGCCGGTGAAGACCAGATGATACGACATCTTCGGGGTCTTCAGACCTTTCTCCGAGCGCATCTTCTGCACCTTGACGAAGTTGGCCAGACTATTGATTTCTTCTTTCACGCCCTCCAGGCCGATGAGTTCGTTGAGTTCCTCATAAGGGTCATTCTCCAAGGGCTCGTTCACTACTATCTCCCCTGGCTTTCTGTCACCTTTCTTGTCGGTCGTGGTCTTTGGCTTTTCCGTTTGTTCTGTGGTATCTGTTGCATCTGACTGGTCATCACCAAAGGTGTCAACGATAAAAGTCAGTATACCCATCAAGACAAACATCACGATGGTGATGAGACCCACAATCTTGAGAGCAGTAGATAAATTATTGTTCATGGCAATGAATAGATGGTTTCACATAAATAGAATAGACGACCAGGGGGAGCAGGTAGCCAGCGAGGTCCAGCAGGTCGAAAGTGCCGGGAACGACCCCGAAGGCCTGACCCAGTTCCGAAAAGGCTCCAATGAGGGGGATGACGCATGCCCATTTCCATCGGGTGGAAGCATTGACACCGTGCATCAGACTGTGAATGAACAGGATGTAGGCTCCCGCCCAGAGAGCACCGGGAAGGTTGTATACTACCCAGTCGTATGGATGCCAGTGGCTGGCTGTCTCACGCAAGTGGGAGAGGTGCCGTGACAGAGGAGTGCCATCGGCAATTTTC
Organism: Prevotella sp.; assembly: GCA_017524385.1. Lineage (GTDB taxonomy): Bacteria > Bacteroidota > Bacteroidia > Bacteroidales > Bacteroidaceae > Prevotella. The sequence continues at coordinate 25,519 of JAFWSS010000079.1, read as the reverse complement.
AGCATGAGAATGTGGCGCGACCGAAAGAGCACATAGAGCATGCCGCCACTCACAAGGAGCAACACGCTGCAAATAATACTCTTCTTTTCACGCATGATAGTAGTCGTTTGGTGGCTCAAAATTACTAAAAACATTACACATGGCAAAAAGAGGATGTGCTTTTTTTCATATTTCTCCCTGTTGAAGGCCTTGCTATTGAAAAAAATATGTATATTTGCATTCATAATGACATTCATGTGACACACATGAGAAAAACTACCACCAGAAGCACATCTCTATGAAAAAGTATTTCCTTTACCTCGTACCCATGCTGTTGTTGTGTGGCTGTACATCCCGCAGACACCTTGTTGACGTTAGTGGACAAAAACAGAAAAGCATCGTTATTCTCTACGAGAATGACGTACACTGCGGCATCGACGGCTATGCCAAACTTGCCGGTCTGCGTGATGCCATCCAGAATTCCGATACTGCCTTTGCTGCAGCCGTTAGTAGTGGCGACTTCTTGCAGGGTGGTGTCAGCGGGGCCATCTCCCGCGGACAGTATATCGTCGATATTATGCGCCATGTTGGCTATACTGCCATTACCATGGGTAATCATGAGTTCGACTACGGCACCCCTCGTATGAAAGAATTGCTTCCACAGATTCAAACATCCATTGTATGTTGCAATTTCTTCGATGCGGGCGCCCTTCAGCCCTTCTATTCTCCATATGTTATACGGCAGTTCGGTACAAAACGCGTGGCCTTCGTTGGAGTCTGTACCCCGGAATCGATGATTGCCGAGGCCTATTCGTTCTATGACGATGAAGGTAACCTGCTATATGACTTGAAACCGGCACAACTATACAGCATTGTTCAGGCTGCTGTGGACGATGCCCGTGCAAAGGGTGCCGACTATGTGGTGGTGCTCGCTCATGTAGGTGAGCAGAACTCGGATATGGACATCGATTCACATCAGTTGGTGGCAGCCACAAGGGGTATCGATGTGGTGCTCGACGGTCATACCCACTCTGTCGTCCCTCACAATGAGGTGAAGAACATCGATGGGAAAACTGTCGTCATTTCCCAGACCGGTACGCAACTCGCTAATGTGGGAAAACTCCTTATCTCCCCGGATGGCACATTCTCCACTACGCTGATTCCCGCTGCCGACATTCCTTATGAGAGCACTGCGGTGAAACATGCTACCGACAGCATCAAGATGTTGTTGGAACAGGTGACTTTGCGCAAAATCGGTGAGTGCGACTATGCGCTTGAGATTTATGACGGTCAGGGGGTGCGACAGGTGAGAAAAGCCGAGACCAACTTGAGCGACCTCGTGACCGACGCCTTCCGTCACTATATGGATGCAGAAATAGGTCTGTGCAACGGTGGTGGTATCCGCAACACCATCCCCGCAGGAGTCATTACCTATGGTGATGCCATCAACGTGCTGCCTTTCGACAACCACATGTGCAAGATCGAGGCTACCGGCAGCGAGATAGTGGCAATGTTGGAGAAATGTATTGCCGCGCTGCCCGAAGAAGATGGCAGTTTCCCGCAAGTATCGGGTATGCGCTTCACCGTACATAGTGTGAGCCATACCGTCAGTGATGTGCTTGTGCTGGATGCCGCAACGGGCAATTACCTGCCCATCGATCTCGCAAGGAAATATACCATCTGCACGACCGACTACTATAACTCGAGTGGATTCTACGGTATGCTGAAGGAGTGCAAACTCCTCAAGGCCACCACCGTACTCTGTCGTGACGCACTGTCTGACTACATCGAAAAAACGCTTGGTGGGACACTTGGCAGTGCTTACACCAGTCCCCAGGGGCGTATCACGATGGTGAATGACTGAAAGCCATGACCTGATTTTTCGTTAATGTTTTATAATTTGGTTACCAATTCAACGTTTTTGTTTATTTTTGCACGAAAATAGCGAAGGTGGTCTATCTCTTCGTAAAAACAAGTACACTATACATTATTAATAAGTAGTTTAATAAAAATCAAGGAAAAATGAACAAACTGGAAAGTCCTGCAATTCTTGTCGTCGATATGCTCAACGATTTCGTAACCGGCGCACTGGGATGTGATCGTGGAAGAGCCATCGTACCTGCTACCGCACAACTGCTTGATGCCGCCCGTAAGGCTGGCGTGCCTGTCATCTTCTGCAACGATGCACACATCAAAGGAATCGACCGTGAGTTGAAACTCTGGGGCGACCACGCCATCGCTGGCACAAAGGGTGCTGAGGTAATACCAGAACTCAACCTCTGCGACAAAGACTATGTAGTGCCCAAACGCCGTTACAGCGGTTTTTTCCAGACCGACCTGGATATACTGCTCAAGGAACTGGGCGTGAAAACCGTTATCATGACCGGACTGCATGCTCATATGTGTGTACGCCACACTTCTGCTGATGCCTATTGTCTGGGATACGACGTAGTTGTAGCCAAAGAGGCAACCGACTCTTTTACTGAGGAAGACTATAATATCGGTATTGCTTATCTCAAGACCTGTTATGGTGCCGATGCTTATTCGAATGAGGAATTGATAGCCGCTTTCTGATTCTTCATTTCCGACATTTCATCAGGTGGATACATAGAGCGTATCCACCTGATGTTTTTTTATGGTTGACGGAAAGACATCAGAAGATTAAAAAGTCTTTCTGCGACACCATTAATGGATTGGGTAATGGCTCTATATGATAAAAATTCCTAAACAAAAATTATCAAATCTGAAAAAACACCTATTCTTGATTGGTGAATTAAACTTTTCCAGCTTACATTGCGTCAAATTATCAGAATAACAAAAAATCATTTTTATTCATTAAATCTCAATAGGTATTAGTTTATGAAAAAGGTAATAGCAATGTTGGCAATGATTGCCATGACAACAGGAATGTCGGCACAAGACAATTCAGGTCAAAGACATCCAAGAATGAATCGCGAGGAAATGGTGCAGCAACGTACTGACTTTATGGCTCAGCAATATGGACTTAATGACGTGCAAAAGCAGCAGTTGCTCGAATTGAACAAGAAATATGCCGACAGCATTCCCATGATGGGCCGTAGGCCCGGTGGTCCCGGCAACGGTCAGATGCGTCGACCTGGTCCTCCTCAAGGAGGTGACAATGGCAATGGCGGTTTCCACCGCGGTCAGAGACCAGGCATGCAACAGGGTCCTGGTCGCCCCCATTTCGACCCGGAGAAGATGAAAGAATATGAGGCTGGTCTCTCACAAATCATGACCAAGGAACAATATGCCCAATACGAGGCTGATAGGAAAGCACGTATGGAGCGCATGCAACAAAGAAGAAGAGATTGAGATTCGATTCGAAATAATAGTTAGTTAGGTAAAAGGTTTTAGGACGACAGGCTGCCTTGTTTAGGGCAGCCTTTTTTTTGTCATTCAAAATCATGGTGCTTCAGTTTTTTTTCTTACTTTTGCGACAGAATATCAATAATCGATTCTTTATGAAGAAAATCTTGTTAGTTGCATTAGCAGCCTTGTTCTTTGTGCCTGTCGTTGCGCAAGAACAAAGTGTGCTCCAGGTTAAGGAAGCCAAACTGAGTAATGGGATGACCGTGTGGCTCAATGAAGACCACTCCCAGCCCAAAGTCTATGGAGCCGTGGTGGTGAAAGCCGGGGCAAAGGACTGTCCGAATACGGGCATCGTCCACTATTTTGAGCACATCCTTTTCAAGGGAACCGAGGAAATGGGTACTGTCGACTATCAGGCTGAGAAGCCTTGGCTCGACTCCATTTCCGCCAAATACGACCAACTTGCAGCCACGAAAGATGAGGCCCAGCGGCTGTTGATACAGAAGGATATCAGCCGTTTGAGCCAGAAAGCCAGTGAATATGCCATTCCCAATGAGTTCAACCGTTTGATTTCCAAGTATGGCGGTTCAGAACTCAACGCCGGAACGAGTTGGGACTTTACTTTCTACCACAACATTTTCACCCCACAGTACATGGCACAGTGGTGCTGGCTCAATAGCGACCGTCTGATCAACCCGGTATTCAGGCTCTTCCAAGGTGAGTTGGAAACCGTCTACGAGGAGAAGAATATGTATTCCGACGACATGATGTCGATGGCCACGGAGAAGGTGCTGGCAGAGTTGTTCCAAGACCAGCCCTATGCCTATCCTGTGATTGGCAGTACAGAGAACTTGAAGAACCCGAAACTCTCCGAGATGAGGGCTTTCTATGAGAAATATTATGTGGCATCGAATATGGGACTTGTGCTCAGTGGCGACTTCGACTCTGGGAATATCATGCCGCTGCTTGAACAGACCTTTGGAAGGATTCCGCAGGGCGTTGAACCCCAACACGTGAAGTCGGTGCTGCCCGACATCACCGCAGAACGTACGGTGGAAATCAAACTCCCCGTGCCACTGGTTAGTATAGAATTGCTTGCTTTCAAGACACCTACCGATTACGAGAAAGATGCCAATGCCGTGAAACTCGCTTTCGACCTACTCTCCAACGGACAGGCGGGAATGCTCGATTCGCTCATCAACGAAGGAACACTTCTCATGGCAATGGCACAGCCGTTGAGTCTCAATGACGCTGGGTGTGGGTTTGTGTTGGTTATCCCCAACCTGCTCGCTTCGAAGAAGAAGGCAGAGAATGCTTGTCTGGAGCAGATAGAAAGGCTGAAGAAAGGTGACTTTAGCGATGAGGTGTTCAACACCCTGAAACTGGAGGCTATCAGAGAGGCTAACCGTTCACTTGAAACCATCAGCGAGAGAGCCGCTCAAATGGTAGAAGTGATGGCTGCCGGCCATTCCTGGCAGGATTACTTGGACAAGGTCGACGGCTACCGCACCATCACCAAGAATGATGTGGTGCAGGCTGCCAACAAATACTTCGGTGCTCCTTTCGTGCGCTTCAAGAAAAAGAACGGGGTGTATACAAAAGACAAGGTCTCCCAGCCCGATTACAAGCCTGTGGTTCCCAAAAACAGGAACGCGGAGTCGGAATATGCCAAGCGACTGGCTCAGATGCCTGTTGCCGACAAGGAACCAAGACAGTTAGACTTTGACCGTGATGCCACCACTATCCCGCTTGGCGGTACTGCCACTCTCTATACGGTGAAGAACCCTGTAAACGACCTCTTCCAACTCGAACTCATCTTCAACCGGGGGCTGAAAGCCGACAAACGCCTCTCTGCCGCCATGGCTCTTCTTAGCATGGCAGGCACCGATTCGCTTACCCGACAGCAACTTGAAAAATCGTTGCAGGCCTTGGGGGCAAGTCTTGCTGTTGACGTGAGCAACACCTCTTCCAAAATCATGCTGACGGGAGTTGACAGAAATTTCGATGCCACCATGGCATTGTTAGGACATTTCCTCAACCATGTACAGTCTAACAGCAAGACGTTGTCGCAGATCAAGTCGGCAGAGAAGGCCGACTCGAAATCTTTCGGCTCCGACAACAAGGAGGTCTTCAGGGCACTCCTCGAAAAAGTGAGATATGGGAGCAACTCGTCGTATCTTAATCGTCTGCCACAAGCCGAGGTGAAGAAAATGAGCGGAGAAGAGATGCTTGAGGCTTACCAGGCCATACTGTCTGCATCATGCAATGTGGTGTATAGCGGTACGCTGCCTGATGAACATGTGAAGGCCAAGGTGCAGCAGTATCTCCCTGTGACAAAGTGTACTCAGGCATACGTCGATTACGGTGAGAATTACGTAGGCTACGACCAGCCCATAGTTTATGTGTATGACATGTCGAAAGCCCGCCAGACCATCTTCTTCACCTACGAGCAACTGACTCCGTTGGCTACGAGAGAAAAGCGGATTCCACTGAGGTTGTTCAGTGAGTATTTCGGTGGCGGCATGTCGTCGGTCATGTTCCAGGAGGTGAGGGAATTCAGGTCGATGGCATATTCCACAAGTGCCCAGGCTGGATTCAAATCGTTGAAGCCCAATCCCAATCTGCCGGGATGTTTTATCACTCTCGTGGGCACGCAAGCCGACAAGACGATGTCTGCCATCTCTCTTGTCGACTCATTATTGCGTGACATGCCGGTGAACGAGAAAAATTTTGCCGTGGCTAAGCAGGAGAGAATCAGTAATATCGACACCGAATTCCCGTCGTTCCGTGAAATCGGCGAAAAGATCGCTCTCGTCAAATGGTTGGGGTATACAGAAGACCCTAACAAAGGCATTGCTGACCTCTATAGTAAAGCCACTTTCGATGAAATGATGCAATACTACAACCAGAATGTGAAAAACCATCAAGGCCACCGCGTGCTGGGTATCGTGGGCACTGTGAAGAAACTTGATATGAAAGCACTGGAGAAATACGGAAAAGTGGTGGTGCTGAAACTCGAAGACATCTATCGCAAATAAGACCCACAAAAAAACGAGCCGGCACCCATGAAAGTGCCGGCTCTGTTGTTTGCTGTAAAATATTCTTTTCTCTGCAGGTTGCGCTTCTGGCGCAACTGAGTGTTGGTTAGATCTTCTTTTCTCAGTATGTTGCGCTTTCGGCGCAACCGAATGTTGGTCTTACAGCGTGAGGCCCAGGTAGACCATCAAGCCGTTCATCAGTATCCAGAAGATGGCGAAAGGCATGGTCTTGCGCATGATATCACCATCCTGACCTTCCATGTCGCAGGCGGCGGTAGCGATGGCAATACTCTGTGGCGACAGCAGTTTACCACCCTCCGAACCGGCGCAGTTGGCGGCAGCCAGCCAGTTGGTCTCATTACCCGGTACACCGAAGAAGGTGGAATTGTTCACCAGACCAAGGTCGCTGGCGGCAGTGGCTTGCAGTTTGCCGAAGAGGATATTCGCATTGGTGGCACTGCCGGTGACGAATGTGCCGATAGAGCCGATGAGTGGAGCGAAGAACGGGAAGAATGTGCCGGTAAGTGCTACAAGTCCCTTGGCGATATCGTTTGTCATGCCAGCATTGTTCATAAGCATGGCCATGGCGACGAGGCAGCAAATCGTTACGACGGTCTTCTGAAGATTGATGGTAGTCTTGCCAAGCAGTTTCATCAACTTGCCGAAACTCATGCCTTGAATAAGACCACCGATGGTGGCACCGAGGAAAATCATCAAGCCCGCATTGGAGAGCCATCCGAACTTGAAGGCGTTTCCGGTGACAGGCAGTTCAAACTGGGTTACCAGGGTCTGGTTCAGCAGCTGGTTGATAGGTGGAACAATCTTGCTGGAAATGAGGATGAAGAAGATGATGAGGCCATAAACACTCCATGCCTTCAGGGTCTTGGAAAGACCAAACTTCTTCTTCTCTACCTTCACCTCATCGGCGGGGTTCTCGTCGTGGATAAACAACTTGTTGTAAATGAGCATGGCGATGATAGCAGCCACACTACCGAGGATGGCAGGGGTCTCCGGACCGATGAAATGGGCGCAGCAGAACTGCACGATGATGGAGAATGTGCCGACAAACAAAGCCAGGGTGATGTTTTTTACGATTTTGGTGCGGTCGGTCATCATCAGGATGAGGAATGGGGTGATGTAGAACATCAGAGACAACTGCACGATGATGAAGGTGGCCACCTCGCAAAGCATTTCTGGAGATGCCACGCCTTCGGCAGCCACTTGGTTGGCCAATGTGGTGGCGGGAAGTCCAACGGCACCGAAGCCTACAGCCACCGTATTGGCAATCAAACAGATGACAGCCGAGAACATGGGCTTGAATCCCAAACCGATGAGGATGGCTGCAGGAATGGCCACTGCCGTGCCGAAACCGGCCATACCTTCAAGTACGCCTCCAAGACCCCACGTCAGGAGCAATACGAGGAGGCCCTTGTCTCCAGTCATTTGGATGAACTGTGTCTTGATGGTTTCAATCTCTTTTGTCTCGCAGAGAATGTTGTAACTGTAGATAGCACAGATGATGATGAGGATAATCGGGAAGCATGCCTTGAGCAGACCTTCTATCACAGACCAAAGTGTAATGCCGAAGATGGAGACGTTGGCATATTTCTCAGGTATGATTCCCATGGCTGGGGCGGCAAATAACGCCAAAAGAATGGTAACGATAAGTGTTACGATGGCACTTTTGTAGCCCGACACTTTGAAGCCCATCATCAATACAATGAGCAGAACAATTGGAATAACGGAAATTAATGCTGACATAAGGTTAAAAAGTTTAATTGATGGTGCCAAATTTAGTAAATAATCCTTAAATCAGCAAATTATTTGCAGGTTTATTTACCTTTATGAAACAAATTGGTCTTGTTTAATGATGATAAGGTGGAACAAAAGTCTGTTTTATCTGGTCGTTTCTATGATGTTCTTGTGCTTTTCCTTCCCGATACTCTTTGGCAAAGAGATGCAGACCCAATGTGAACGCCAAGCAGCACGTCTTTGTTGTCATTGCGCTTCAGTTCGGGAAGGTGTGATGGCCATGTGCTTGATGTTTACAACAGACAAAAGGGTTGTCTGTGCAAAGTCAGGGCAGGGTTATTCCGGCAATTTTCCTGTGGATAAGTATTCCTTGTAAGCCTTGCGCTTCACGTCGGCTTCGATGTCGCTGATGGCACGGTGCGGGTTAGATAGCGACTTCACGTAAACACAGATGGCGAAGACCACCACGGTGATGAGGATGCTGGCTATCCAACGTAGGATTTCCTTTTCGATGGGGATGTACTGCATGCTCACTATGCCGGCAACGACGGGTATGCCGAAGAGCAGCCAGTCGCTGCCCGAACTGATTTTATAGGTCTCTACAGCGGCACGGTATTCGTCGTCTTTCATCAATATGCTGGTCTTGTGCCCATTCCAGTACTGCTCGAATTTCGGGTCTCTTGTATCCATATGTTATAATATATAATTCAAATCTCAAACATCTTGCAAGTCAAGTGCAGACGAAAGTTTACATTCTGTATGCCGAGGCGCCGCCGACATTCGACCGAAGGTCAAACCCTAATCAGGTCACTCATGATGCTGTCGCTCACGATGATGCCCTTGAGTGAGAGTCTCAGCCAACCGTCGTCCTTCACCAAATGGCCCGTCTTTACCCATCTTCCTGCCTGGTCTTCGAGGTATTGTGAGAATTCGGTGCCATATTGCTGTTTCACCCTCTCGATACTTATCCCCCACGATGTACGCAAAGCGGTAGTGATGAGGTCGTTGTAATGGTCGTATGGGCTGAGGATCTCACGTTCCGACGGTACCTGTCCGGCATTGATGGCAGAGATATACTTCCCGATGTCGGATATGTTCCACTGGCGCCCCGCATGGTCGTAGGAATGAGCCGCGGCGCCAATGCCTAGGTAGGGAACGTCGGTCCAGTAACTGGTGTTGTGGCGTGACCGGTATCCAGGAAGTGCGAAGTTGCTGATTTCGTAGTGTTCATACCCTGCCTTCTGCAATCTGTCGGCAAGCAATGTATACATATCGGCATAGAGGTCTTCGTCTACAGCGCTGAGGTCACCTCGTTGCATCATCTTGTGGAGTGGGGTGCCTTCTTCTATTGTCAGGCCGTAGGAAGAGATGTGCTCCACACCCAGGGAAAGGGCTTGTCGGATGTCATCGTCGAACTCCTCAAGTGTCTGATTGGGAAAGGCGAACATCAGGTCGATGCTGATGTTTGATATCCCCACCTCGCGCAGATGGCGCACAGCCTCGATAGCCTGGCTGGACGTATGTCGCCGGCATAGGAGCCTCAGCCGTTGGTCGTCGAAGGTCTGGATGCCCATGCTCACCCTGTTTACTGGCAATGATGCCAGGGTCGTGGCAAATGCGATATCCACGTCGTCAGGGTTGCATTCCATGGTGATCTCTGCATCTTTGGCAATGGCGTAGCAGTCGGTGATGGCATCAAACAGTTGCTTGAGTTGTCCTGCGTCAAGTTGAGAGGGAGTGTCGCCACCTATATATATAGTGTCGATGGGAGGCTTGTCGCGCAACAGCATCTCCTTGCACAGCGCATCGACATAGGCCTGGCGATGACTGAGCAGGGTGGTGGAGTAGAACCCGCAATACACACACCTGCTCTTGCAGAAAGGGATATGCACATACAGTCCTGCCATGGGTTCAGTGCTCAGTGTCCTTCTTGCGGCTCTTTATCTCAGTGGAGAGCATCTCGCGGTTCACTTGACCGATGTCGGTATACCACACCAGGCCACCATTCGGACTGTATCGTCGCTCCTTGATGCTGTTGAGCATCTCCTCCAACTGCTCCGTGGTGAGCGCATCGATCATGGGATGGCTCAAGAAGCGCTCGTTCACCACTGGCCATACCGTTTTCCCAATAGAGTCGGTATGTATGCCGTTGCGCATGACTTCCATGTCGTGTTTCACCATTTGTTCACGGGTGGATTCGTTGCCGTCGAAACTATAGAACAATCGGCATTTATCCAACTGATTGTCGTGAATGAGGAAATAATGCTGGTCGCCGTCATGATAGTGTGAGAAACCCATCTCACGGAGTTGCGAATCGTTGTCGTCGCCTACTCCCCTTGCCGCTCTTTTCAGAGGCATCTCCGAATCTTCGGGGGTGGTAACGGTGACAACGCCGTCGGTCCAGTGCATTCCCGCTATGCCCTCTGCCCCATAGATACGGTCTACGTGCCCCTCGGCTTTACGGTCGCCGACGATGCTCTTGAGATACTGGTGTATTTCGCTAAGGCCTTTCCATACGAAGTCGGGCATATCACCGCTTCCATCGATGGAACCATAGGGCTCGATGAAAGTGACGGAGAAATGCGACGATGGGGCGTCGAGGACCTCGAACATAGGTTTGTAGTATCCTTTCGAACGGTAAAGTTTGTTCTTCTTGACCAGTTCCAGACAGTGGACGAATACCTCGTCGCCCACTTCCACCGTGATTTCCTCTCCTTCGCAGTCGCCGCTGATGGTCAGCAACTTCTTTCCTGTTTCCTCATCGTAGCGGAGGTGATACACCGTGACGTCAAAAGGATTCATGCCTCCGCCCCGGGTGTAATGATAGGAGATGAACTTGCCCGTTGGCATGGTCTTGCCCAGTACACAAGTAGTAAGGCAAAAGGTCATTACGAAGGCTGAGGCGAAGAGCAGAAGAAAGAACATGGTATGTTTCATCGCAAAATGGGCTTTTGTGGTGTTATGTTGCAAAATTAACGATTTTTTTTATCCCGACTGATATAAGAGTGGTTTTTTTTCCTAATTTTGCATGCACAAATTCTTGAAAGCGACATTTCGTAATAGTTTTTATACATGCATTTTTCCACCCTCATATCCAATCGTAGGAGTTGCCGGTCTTTCAACGAGAGCGAGGTGCAGCCCGAACAGGTGCAGGCCATTCTCCGTGCCGCCCTGCTTGCCCCATCTTCGATGAACAGACAATCGTGGCATTTCATCGTGGTCGACGACAAGACCTCGCTGGCCAAACTGTCTGACAGCAAAGAGCATGGCTCCCACTTCTTGAAAGACGCCGCCTTGGCTGTCGTGGTGACGTGCAATCCAGTAGAGAACGATTGCTGGGTGGAGGACGGTGCCATTGCCGCTTCGTTCATGCAACTGCAGGCCGAGGAACTCGGACTGGGGTCGTGCTGGGTACAGATACGTGGCAGGCGGATAAGTGATGGCACGCTCTCGTCGGATATCGTGAAAGGCATTCTCGACATCCCCGAAGAACAGCAAGTGCTCTGCATCGTTGCCATCGGCAACAAACACCAGCAGTTGCCCCCTCATGCCGACGAGGACCTGCCGTGGGAAAAGGTGCATGTCGACAAATTCTGAAAAGCCCATGATAGACTATGACTTGAAAAAAATCAAAGCGGTGGTCTTCGATGTTGATGGCGTACTCAGCCGTCAGACCATCTCGATGGATGCTAAAGGTGAGCCACAGCGCACTCTCAATATCCAAGACGGTTATGCCATCCAACTGGCGAGAAAGGTTGGGTTGCGTATCGCCGTCATCACTGGTGGGCGTACGCCGTCCATTCGTCTCAGGTATGAGTACCTGGGCGTAGAGGACATTTACCTTGGTAGTGCCGTCAAGATTATCACTTATAATGATTTCCTGGAGAAATATGGCTTCAGCAATGATGAGATTCTCTATATGGGCGACGACATCCCCGACTATGAGATTATGAAGGTGTGCGGTTGTCCTTGTTGTCCTGCCGATGCCGCTCCCGATATCCGCGAAATCAGTCGGTATGTGAGTAGCCGCGATGGTGGCGACGGGTGTGCGCGCGATGTGATAGAACAAGTGTTGAGGGCTCAGGGCAAATGGCTGAGCAGCGCTGAAGCCTTTGGATGGTGAAAATCTATTCTGCTATGTATCAACTTATTCTGGCAAGCAATTCTCCACGCCGGCGCGAACTCCTCGCCGGACTCGACGTGCCTTTCGAGGTAAAAGTGCTTCAGGGCATCGACGAAAGTTATCCTGCCGACACTCCTGTCGGTGAAGTTCCCGTTTACATCGCAAAGGCCAAGGCAGAGGCCTATCGGGGGCGTATCAACGACGACCAATTGGTCATCACTGCCGATACGGTGGTGGTGCTCGATAACTTGGTGCTTGGAAAACCCGCCTCTCATGATGATGCCTGCGAAATGCTCAGGGCATTGAGCGGCAAGACCCATCAGGTGATTACGGGGGTCTGTCTCACCACCACCACCATGCAGCGCTCTTTGTCGGTGGTTTCCGATGTGACGTTCAAGGCATTCACCGATGATGAAATCGAGTATTATGTAAGTCATTACAAGCCCTACGACAAGGCTGGAGCCTATGGCATACAGGAATGGATAGGCTATGTAGGGGTGACAGCATTGAAAGGAAGTTATTTCAATGTCATGGGACTTCCCGTGCAGCGCATTTATCAGGAGTTGGTCGATATGTGTGGGCCAGAACTGTTTATTCGTGATGGTAAGGCTCACCCTTGATGATGGTGCAGGCGCGGTAGACTTGTTCCACGAAAATCATGCGCACCATCTGGTGAGAGAACGTCATCTGCGATAGTGATACCTTCTCATTGCCCCGTTGATAAACACTGTCGGCAAACCCATAGGCTCCGCCGATGACAAACACCAAACGGCGTACATTCTGACTTTTCTTTTCCAGCCATGAGGCAAAATCGATGCTACGGCGCTCTTTGCCATGCTCGTCGAGCAACACCACATGGTCGCCGTCTTGTATCTGACGTAAGATCAACTCTCCCTCACGCTCTTTCTGTTGTGCGAAGGTAAGGCTCTTCGTGTTTTTCAGTTCGGGTATCACCAATATCTCGAAAGGCATGTAGTGTGTGATACGTCCCACATAGTCGTCGATGCACGCGGAAATGTGCTTGTTGGTGGTCTTGCCCACGAGGATGAGAACAGTCTTCATGATAGGAATGGATTGTAAGAGGTGAGGAACTATGCAAAAATACGAAAAAAAAGCAAGACATAGATGCTGCAAAGAATTTTTATATTCAAAAAAGAGAAAAAAACGTCACTCGGATATGCGATAATGTGATTTTTTTCTTATCTTTGCAAAAGTAACAGCCTTAATTGGAAAAACAATTTTTTAAAACTTTAATAATATGGAAAATAACGCGGAATTGATTTTGCAATGTGAAGAGAGGGCAAAAAAATGGCTCACCCCTTCATTCGACGAAGAGACACGTAAAGAAGTTCAGGCCATGCTCGACAACGACGACAAGACCGACCTGATCGACGCTTTCTACCGTGACCTGGAGTTTGGCACCGGTGGGCTCAGGGGCATCATGGGTGCTGGTACCAACCGTATGAACAAGTATATCGTCGGTATGGCCACCCAGGGTTTTGCCAACTACATCAACAAGGCTTTCCCAGGACGCAATGACCTGAGTGTGGTGGTGGGACACGACTGCCGTAACAATGGACGTATGTTTGCCGAGACAGTGGCCGACATCTTCTCTGCCAACGGCATCAAGGTCTACCTTTTCGAGAGTCTCAGACCTACCCCCGAAATCTCTTTTGCTATCCGTCATCTGGGTTGCCAGGCCGGTGTCAACGTCACCGCTTCGCACAACCCCAAGGAGTACAACGGCTACAAGGCTTATTGGGATGACGGCGCACAGGTGCTCGCCCCACACGACAAGGGCATCATCGACGAGGTGAACAAGGTGACCATCGACGATGTCAAGTTCGAGGGCGACAAGGACCGCATCGTCATCATCGGCGGCGAGATGGACTGGGACTACCTGCAGGCCGTCAAGGAAGCCATGGTCGACCAGGATGTCATCTTGCGCCAGAAAGACCTCAACATTGTCTATTCGCCCATGCATGGAGCAGGACGTGTCATCATCCCTGAGGCACTCCGCTCATGGGGGATTCCAGAACATCCATGTCGTGCCGGAGCAGATGGTCATAGACGGCAACTTCCCCACCGTGGTGTCGCCCAACCCAGAGAATGCAGAGGCCATGACCCTGGGCATGAAACTGGGAACGAAACTCAATGCCGACCTGGTCATCGCTTCCGACCCCGATGCCGACCGTCTCGCCATCGTCTGCCGCAACTCGAAGGGCGAGTGGGAGATTCTCAATGGCAACCAGACCTGCATGATGTTCAGCTGGTACATCATCGCCAACAAGAAGAAACTCGGCCAACTCAAGGGCAACGAGTTCCTGGTGAAGACCATCGTGACCACCGAACTCATCAAGAAGATTGCCGACAAGAACGGCGTGGAGTTGCGCGACTGCTACACCGGCTTCAAGTGGATTGCCAACGAGATTCGTGTCTCAGAGGGTGTCAAGAAGTACATCGGTGGCGGTGAGGAAAGCTTCGGCTTCCTGCCGTTCGACAAGGTGCGCGACAAGGACTCACCAGCATCCATCTGCCTCATCTGCGAGATTGCCGCTTGGGCGAAGGACAACGGCAAGACCCTCTACGACCTCCTTATGGACATCTACCTCGAGTATGGTTTCTCCAAGGAAGTCACCGTCAACGTGGTGCGTCCCGGCAAGACAGGTGCCGACGAAATCAAGCAGATGATGACCAACTTCCGCGACAACCCACCCACCGACCTCGGTGGCAGCAAGGTTGTGGTGAGCAAGGACTTCCTCAAACTGGAGCAGACCAATGCCGACGGAAGCAAGACTCCTATCGACATGCCCGACAAGAGCAACGTGCTGCAGTGGTTCTGCGACGATGGCACCAAGGTCAGTGTCCGTCCTTCCGGCACTGAGCCGAAGATCAAGTTCTACATCGAGGTGAAGGACACCATGAAGTGCGAAGGCTGCTACGAGCGTTGCTCAGAAGCCGGCCTCGAGAAGGTGGAAGGCATCAAGAAGAGCCTCGGCCTCTGATGAAATGTAAAAAATCTTGAATGAAGAAAGGCAAGAGGGCATCCCCTCTTGCTTTTTTCTTTAAATGGTCCAAACTAGCACGCCAACAAGTGTTCACATGGCAGAAATCAGCTTTTTCTTGATATCGTTAATAGTTACACCTGAAGATGACACGTTGATGATCGTTTCTGATCCAATCGCAGACTTCAATAGAGCCTTCACCATCAAGAAGATTGCTAAATACGGCTGTATTGTCGTCACTTAAAGAATAATCACACTCAATAAGGTTCCATTCTATGCCATTGTTTGCTTTCCCAATCCCTAAAGGTCGGCATCCTTTATAGTATTTCATACCACCTTTCACAGTCCCGCTATCTGTCCTCATTCCTACCACGAAATGTCTCGAAGTAAAACATAGCATGTTGATGATAAATAAACGATAACCTCTATAGAAGTCATCGCCTGACCGCATGGTGACAATTGCTTTTTCTGATTGGGGAAGAAAATAAATTCCAGGCAGATAACCATTTCTACCTGTGATGGGATGGCCCTCATCCAAGTAAAAATTAAAAGCCTTGAGTGCAGATTCCGCAATCTTCTCATCTTGGGAAAATATCATTACACTGAGATAGTAGGTCACAAGTGAACGAAGTCGAGCATCAATGATATTGTGTTCATGATAATGAATACCATTGTACACCATGCTACTGACTATTTTCTTTGCCAGGAATTTCTTGAAGTCAATATTGGCAAAAAATCCAGATGTGATTATCTCTGAATACTCGCTATGGTCATTAATCCAATCGCAGAATGCAAAATAGTCATCAGCAATATGAGAATCGCCTTTTGTATTGAAATAATCATGGATAAAATCTTTCATTTTCATGTCTTGCTTATATCTTGATGATGAAATGCAAATCCTAATTTACCTAACTCAACTATCGCAATTAAGGGAAAATAAAGCGTGGAGAAGAATGTTGAGCGAATGCGAAACTTGAGTTATCTAACTTTACCATGCAAAGATAGCACTTTTTTCGTGAATCCTATCAGTGAAATATACATTTGTTTCTTGCAAACATTCTTTCTTGCTCTTCCACCATGATTTTAGGATGATTGTCACCCTTCAAGCTCCATATGGAAGATTTGCGTGCTATGCTCAACCCCCTTTTTTGCCACATTCACCACGTTTTTTGCTAAAAAACGACTTTTTTCTATGATGATAAGGTGTTTTATATTATTTTTGTAGTGAAAAAAGCAAACTACCTGTATGAAACACTGTATCTTGACCTTGTTGCTGGCCGTGGCGAGTGCTGTTTCCATCTCGGCCCGCGAGACTTACAATTTCAATAGTGGATGGGTCATCGACAACCAGAAGAAGGCCGTCACCCTGCCGCACGCCTGGAACGAGGACGAGGCCTATCGCCTGTCCACCTACGAGGTGAGCACTGCCGTGGTGTGGTATCGCAAGACCTTCACCCTGCCCACCTCCGCAGAAGGCAAGCGGGTGTTCGTGGAGTTCGAGGGGGCACGCCAGGCCGCCGAGGTGTGGCTGAACGGTCAGCGATTGGGGCTTTCCGAGAACGGCACGATGGCCTTCGGTTTCGAACTCACCCCTTATCTGAAGAAAGGGAAGAACCTGATGGAGGTGAGGACCGACAACGACTGGGATTACAAGGAACAGGCTACCGGTTCGCATTTCCAATGGCATTCCAAACCATTCAACGTCAACTATGGCGGTCTTCCCAAGAACGTGTGGCTGCATGTCACGGGCGATGTCTATCAGACACTGCCCCTTTTCTCCAACCTGGGCACCACGGGCGTGTATGTCTATGGCAAGCACTATGACGTGGAAGGGCGCAAGGCGACCATCCATGTGGAGAGTCAGGTGAGAAACGAGACCGACCGTGACGTGACGCGTAGGATGACGGTCGTGGTGGAAGAGGCCGACGGCACGGAAATCGCTCGCTTCGAGAGTGGAGAGGTGACGGTGCCAGCCCGTTCCTTCGCCACGTTGAGGGCCGAGAAACGAGTCAGTGGCCTGCATTTCTGGTCCTGGGGATATGGCTATTTATATAAGGTTAGAACCATTGTCGGCGACGATGTCGTCACCACCACCACGGGTTTCCGCAAGACGGAGTTTTCTCGCGGACTGTTCTCCCTGAACGACCGGGTGATGATGGTGCATGGCTACGCCCAGCGCACCTCCAACGAATGGCCCGGCGTGGGGATGTCGGTGCCGGCGTGGCTCAGCGACTATTCCAACAACCTCCTTGTGCAGTCGGGCGGCAACCTCGTGCGCTGGATGCACACCTGCCCGTGGAAGCAGGACGTGGAGTCGTGCGACCGCGTGGGACTCATCCAGGCGATGCCTGCGGGCGATGCTGAGAAGGATGTGGACGGCCGCCGATGGGAGCAGCGGTTGGAGACGATGCGCGACGCCATCATCTACAACCGCAACAACCCCAGCATCATCTTCTACGAGTGTGGCAACCAGCGCATCTCCGGTCAGCACATGCGAGAGATGAAGCAGTTGCGCAACCTTTACGACCCCGAGGGAGGCCGTGCCATCGGTTGCCGTGAGATGCTCGACCAACCCGAGGCCGAGTATGGCGGAGAGATGCTCTATGTGAACAAGAGCGACACCAAGCCCGTGTGGATGATGGAATACTGCCGTGACGAAGCCCTCAGATGGTATTGGAACTCCTGGAGTTACCCCTATCACCCCGAGGGCGACGGTCCGCTCTATCGCGACGCCCCCGCCGACGCCTACAACCATAACAACGACGAGTTTGTGGCAGAGTTGGTCAGGAGGTGGTATGACTATTGGTTGGAGCGCCCCGGTTCGGGAACAAAGGTGAACAGCGGTGGTGCGAAAATCATCTTCAGCGACACGCAGAGCCATGGCCGCAGTGCCGACAACTATCGTGTCAGCGGCGTGGTGGACCCCATGCGCATCCCCAAGGACGCTTTTTACGCCCATCAGGTGATGTGGAGCGGATGGGTGGACGACTACACGCCCCAAACCCACATCGTGGGGCATTGGAACTATGAAAAAGGATTCGTGGTGCCCACCGTCTATGTCGTTTCCAACAGCGACAGCGTCTGCCTTTTTCAAAACGGAAAAGCCATCGCCCCCTCCTCCCGCGACTACAAATACTTGTTCACTTTCAAGGACGTGACCTACCTCTCCGACCAGTTGCTCGCCGTCTCTTATGACAAGAAAGGCAAGGAGGAATCTCGCTGCGTGCTGCAGACTGCCGGCGCACCCGACCACTTGCTGCTGACCACCATCGAGAACCCCACGGGTTGGAAGGCCGACGGCAACGATATCGCCCTCATCCAGGTGGAGGTGGTAGACAAGGACGGCCGCCGCTGTCCCCTCGACAACCGCTTGGTGAAATGGCGCGTGAAAGGACCGGCGGAGTATCGTGGCGGTGTCGCCAAGAACAAGCCCTTCAAGACCTACACCAACAAGGCCTCCTTGGAGTCGAGAACAGCAGAGGTGAGCGGCGGTTATTTCATGGCCGACAAGCAGACCCTGGCGCATTTGAACCATGTCCTCTGCGACACCCTTCCCGTGGAATGCGGGGTCAACAGGGTGATGCTGCGCTCTCTCGACAAGGCAGGGAAGGTGACGGTCACCGCCAGTGCCGAAGGGTTGCCCGATGCCGTTGTCACCCTCAACACCCTGCCGGTGGAGGTGATGGGCGGACTCTCCACCTATATGCCGTCGGATGGGTTGAAAAGCAGGCTCGACAGGGGAGAGACCCCCGTCGGACCCTCGTTCCGCCAGTGGCGTGAGGAGATGCCCATCCTCAAGGCCGTCGCGGGCAGTGGCAACGACGTGACATTGAGTTACGACACCTACGAGAACACCAGTTGGAACAGTGTCGGGCTGCTCGACTCCGCATGGGTGTGCTACACCTTGGCGGAGAAGACCCGCATCGATGACATCTGCCTGAAGATGTCGTCCTTCAGAAGCACGTCCTATCCCATCGCCGTCTACGCCGACAGTGTGAAGGTATGGGAAGGATGGACGCCCAAGTCGCTTTCCTTCGTGCACATCCCCCTCAAGGAAGCGCCTCCCGCCCGAAACTACACCATCCGCATGGTGGGGGAGAGCACCACCAGGGATGCCTTCGGAGCGGTGAAGGAGATGGACGCCCGCAACGACGAGAAGAAGGAGTCGGGCAAAAACGCCTTGAAAATCATCGAGGTGGAGTTCCTTAGATTAATTGATAATTAATAATTTATAATTTACAATTGATTAAAGATTGAAAATTCCGACAAAAGCCTATGGCTTGCCATTTCTTCTCAAATTCCTATAAATTCTATTATGAAAGAAAATTCTTCAATTCTCTAATTCGTGATAAAAAAGATGGGAAACTTCAGTGAATAATAGTGCTAAAAAGTTAATACTGCAAATCGGACGCCATTCTTCTTTAACTTCGAAATAAAAACTGCAATATATGAAATATTTTTACATTTTATCATTCGTGTCGTTGATGGCCCTGCCCACGATGGCGCAGACCACTCCTGAAAGTCAGATGGAGAAATTGAACCGAGGCGTGGTGGCCCTGCCTTCCACCTCCGGCTCCAGTCGCACATTCGTCAGTTGGCGTTTTCTTGGCACCGACGACGAGACAGCCACCACGTTTGATGTCATCAGGGACGGGAAGGTGGTCAAGACCGACCAGTATGAGACCTGTTACCTCGACAACACCAAGGGAGGTGCCTACCAGGTGGTCACCAAGGTGGACGGCGTGGCAATAGACACCACCGAGGCGGTGACACCTTGGGACAAGACCTATCTCAAACTCGTGCTCGACCGTCCGGCAGGAGGCACGCTCGAGGGCGCGGCCTACACCTACAGCCCCAACGACTGTTCGGTGGGCGACGTGGACGGCGACGGGGAGTACGAACTATTTGTGAAATGGGACCCCTCCAACTCCAAGGACAACTCCCAGAGCGGCATCACCGGGAATGTCTATATCGACTGCTACAAACTCGACGGCACACGGTTGTGGCGCATCGACCTGGGCAGGAACATCCGTACCGGAGCGCATTACACCCAGTACATGGTCTATGACTTCGACCGCGATGGCAAGGCCGAGTTGATGTGCAAGACGGCCCCGGGAAGCCTCGACGGACAGGGACGGTATGTCAACCAAGCGGCTACGGAAGATGTCATCAAGAACGCCTCGAACACCCGGAGTTGGGTGGTGAGTGGCGGACGCATCAATGGTGGGCAGGAATACCTCACCGTCTTCAAAGGGGAGACCGGCGAGGCACTTCACACCATCTTCTACAACCCCAATCGCAACATGGAATATGGCGGCGAGGCCGCCGGCACTGTCAACTGGGGCGACGTGGACAACAAGAACGACACTGGCACCTATGGCAACCGTGGCGAGCGCTATCTCGCCGCCGTGGCTTGTCTCGACGGTCCCGACAGCAACGCCAGCGGCATCTTCTGCCGTGGCTACTATGGCTACGCCTTCATCTGGGCGGTCGACTTCGACGGCACGCTCCTCCATCAGAAATGGCTCTGCTCCTGCAAGTCGGGAAGCAGTTACACGCTCACCAACTACGACGCTGCGGGCAACAAGACCATCAGGAACTTCAGCGGAAAGAAACCCACTTCCGGTGGAGGAAGCGGGACGATGTTCGGCAACGGCAACCACAACCTCACCATCGGCGATATCGATGGCGACGGTTGCGACGAGGTGGTGTGGGGCTCTGCCGCTCTTGACAACGACGGCACCGTGCTCTACGGCACCGGCTTCGGTCACGGCGACGCCCTCCACATGGGAGCGATGATACCGGGACGACAGGGGTTGCAGGTGTTCGAGGTGCATGAGAGCAAGGGCACCTATTCCTGGGACCTCCACGACGCCGCCACGGGGGAGATTCTCCTCAAGGGAGGCAACCCAGGCAAGGACAACGGCCGTGGCATGGCTGCGCAGTTGAGCAGCAAGACCCGTGAATGGTGGTTCAGTTCCGCCGACGAGCGGCAGCAGCGCAGCGCCGTGACGGGAGAAGTGGCCTCGTCGGCCAACGGCTCCCTCAATTTCCGCATCTACTGGGACGGTTCCCTGCAGGACGCCTTGCTCGACGGCAACACCATCTCCAAGTACAACGACGCAAGCAAGAATTTTGTCCGGCTCGTCTCTTTCAGCACGCTTGGACCCTCATCCACCTGCAACAGCACCAAGAACACGCCCAACCTCTCCGCCGACATCCTTGGCGACTGGCGCGAAGAAGTGGTACTCTACACCGTGACCGATGCCGAGACCTACCTGGGCATCTATTCCTCCAACATCGTCACGGGTAGCCGTGTTCCCACGCTCATGCACGACCACACCTACCGCATGGCCGTCTGTTGGCAGAACACGGCCTACAACCAACCGCCACACCTGGGCTACAACCTCGCCGAGGCCATGCAACCCAGGTTGCTCAACTCGGAGAGGGAGATGACGGTGGCCCAGGGCGAGGAGATGACCTATGAGAGCGACACACGCTATGTGAAGACCCTCTCTGTCTCAGGCAGCATCCTGCCCGACGGCACCAAGAAGTTCTACTCCCTCCCCGACGGTTTCGAGAGCGCCATCGACAACGACAAGATGACCATCGCCATCAAGGGCGTCGCTCAGGAGGCCGGCGACTACCGCATCATCATCAAGATGACCGGGAGGAGCACCGAGGTGGTGGAGGACACCCTCACCGTGCATGTGACAACGCCGGAAGGCATCATGGACACGGCAGCCGACACCCATGACGGCAAGGAGCGCATTTACGACATGTCGGGACGTCTCGTCACCGACAGGGTGGGCAACCTGCCCAAGGGTGTCTATCTCGTGCAAAGAGGCGGCAAGGTGAGGAAAATCTATAAATGATGGTCATTTACTGCAAAAAATGACCGTGCATTTTGTCCTTTCGCGAAAAAAAACTATATTTGCACCAAATAACAATTTCTAAGAAACCATAATTTATCAACCTAACTTTTAAATGTTTTACTTTATGAGGAAAAAACTACTTCTTGCAGTCATTGCAATGGCAAGTACGGTGGGTTCGTTCGCATACAACGTGGGCGACTACATCTTCACTGCCTCGCAGAGACTGAAGGTCACTGGTGATAACATCGTGGCCAATGGTGATTTCTCCGACGGTACCACAGGATGGTATGACGCCGAAAAGGGTACTCCCTCGGCTGAGACCTGGTCGGTGGAACCGGGCATGGGACCCAACGGAGAAAGTGTGATCAAGAGCCTCGGAGCCACCGAGGGCGCTGCACTCTGCAACGCCTGGCAACCGGGAGCCGGCACCTATGTCATCTCCTTCCAAATCAAGGGTGAGGCAAGTGGTGCACTCTCCGTCACAGCAGGAGAGAACAACTATGCCAACTTCTTCGTCAACGGCAATGGCAGCTTCGTCTATGGTGAGGGAACGGGTGTGGACACCGTCTTCACAGTCGCTTCCACTGAAACTTTCACTGCTGAGTGGAAGACCATCGCCTACACCGCCACCGTCGAGGACTACCAGTACATTGCCATGCACTTGGAGAAGTTCGTCACCGGTACCATGATCACCAACATCGAGATTTATCCCGTCTTGGAGGTCTACGACACCCGCATCGCCGAGCGCAAGCTCGCCTATGCCGACCTGCTCCTCTCACGTCCCGAGTTCAAGATTGACAACGAGGACTTCCGTGGCACCGTGGCCACCATCCATGCCATGCTGGCAGAGAACAACCCCATCTTCGACGACCTCGCTTCCGCAGAGGATATGATGGGCAGCTATGAACTGGCATTGACCAGCTTCCTCAACGACAACTCCGCCGACATGATCGTGGTCAACGGTCTCAAGCGCTGGTCGGAGATTGCCAAGACCCAGAAGGCCAATGGCGTGACTCCTTGGAGCGGTTCAGGTGGACGTTGGTTCCATGCCGACGGCTATGCCGGTGCAGCCACCGACGATGTCATCACCAACTACATCCAGGCCTCCTACGACCTGCCCAACGCAACGCAGTACATCACATTCAACAACCTGCCTTACACCGGTACCTACATGTTCTCCATCGACATGAAGGCATACCACATGGTGGGTACCGCTTCTGCAGTGCGTTACACTCCCAACTACGACCTTGACTTCAACGGCGTGACCCTTTATGCCGGTCCCGAGGCCCTCACCGACAACACCATCGTCGCTACGGCAGAGGGTGAGAAACTCGACTGTGGCAACCTCGACCAACGCAACTACAACACCTACACCGTCTTCGGACAGGGTGAGAAGGGTGGTTCCATCACCTTCGGCGTGTCGTTCACGCTCCGCGAAGACATGGTGGGCCTGAAACTCGGTGGCGTGCTCTTCCTCTCCAACCCGCAGATCCGTCTGCTGGAGAAGAGCAACGAGGATGCTTTCTATGTTTCCGAAGTCGACGCCATCATCCTCCAGCAGGAAGAGGTGGTGAAGCGCATCGAACTCATCAACCAAGACCTCGCCCTCACCAAGGCCGACGGTTATCCTTGGGGCAAGGATGCTCTCAAGGCCGTGCTTGACGAGCAGATTGCTCTCTATGAGGCTTCACAGGCATACGTGAAGGACGGCGTGGTGCTCGATGAAGACGGCATCCGCTACAAACTCTTCACCGAGGGTGAGACCAAGGTGTCCGACGAAGTGCTGGCCATCGTGCGTGCCATGAACACCGCCCGCAACACCTTCAGCAGCCTCAACGCTTCCTACACCACATTGCAGGCCACTGTCGCTGAGGCTGAAGCCGTTCTCGCCGAGAATACCGGTGGCAACGCCGCCCGCAGGGCCAACCTCGTGACGCTCGTGGAGCAGGCCAAGCAGCTCATCGCCGAGACTGTCGATGGCAGCGACGGCAGCGACCAGGCTGTCTTCGACGCTAAGAACACGGAAATCAAGGAGGCTATCGTCGACTACCTCAACTCTCTCGTCTCCTATGAGTCTCCTTCCATGCAGAACATCGTCAACCCGTACTTCGAGAGCAACATCTCCGGTTGGACGCTTTCCGCCAACAACACCAGCAAGGAGAACTTCAAGAGGGATTCACAGCCCGACCGTGGTGCTGAGCACGGCACCTACGCTGCAGTATGGCGTGGACAAACCGCTTCTCCCAACAGCAAGTTCGTGCAGACCATCAAGATCAAGGACGCCGGTGTCTATGAATACAAGTCGAGTGCTTTCGCATTCAATGAGACCGCAGGATACGATGCCTTCATGCTCGACATCATCACCGATCCCGAGACAGGTCTGTCTCTCGACACCCTCTACACCAAGTCTGAGGTCAAGATGTTCTTCGGCCCCAACGGTGCTCCCGACTCCGTACGTGTACACAGCCATTATGCTCCCGGCAACGCTTGCGTGATGCGTCCCGACGCTCCCGACACCTACCTCACCGGTTACTGGATGAGCAAGTACTCTGTCGTCTACATCAAGGACACCGATGCAGAAGAGGAAGTGGAATTCGGTATGAGTTCCTTCGGACAGGTAGACAAGGAAGGTGCCAACACCTACGGCTTCAGTGACAATGTCATCTACTATGCCGGTGGAGTTGACCAGTACATCGCCGATGCCACTGCCGACCTCAACGCCCTCATCGCAAAGGCTGAGGCCATCGTCGCTGCCAACGAGAACACCGAGGATGTGGCCCTGGGCTACAAGGTCAGCCGCGTGGCTCGTCGTCTTGCCAATGCAAAGGCCGTGGTTGCTGGTGACTTCAGCTTCTTTGTCAGCGAGGCTCTTGTCTCCGACAACACCAAGCGCATCAAGAACATCCTCAACGCTCGCAACTGGCTGTCTGAGACCATCAGAGACGTCAACGCCGAGGTTGATGGCATCACTCCGCAGTACATCCCGACAGCAGAGAAGGTGGCCAACGGCGTGTTCACCATCGCTGGTGTGAAGGTGGCCAACACCGTGGAGGGCGTGAAGACTCTCCCGAAGGGCATCTACATCATCAACGGCAAGAAGTTCTTTGTGAAATAAAGACCCTAAAGACCTTAAAGACCCTAAGGCTCCTAAAGACCTTAAAGACTTTAAGATCTCCCCAAAAAACAAGGGGTGACAGACCATTCTGTCACCCCTTGTTGTGTGACTGTAGGGCCTTGCTTTATGTATGTCCTAATGCCAAGTGGTCCCCCGAAGTTGTAGGGGCGGGTCTTGTGCCCGCCTGCCGCCAAGAGGTCGGTGCCAGGTGGTAGAGACGGGATACATCCCGTCTCAGTGCGCACCACCTCATTTGGCGTGGCATTCCGCTGGTGAGACGGGATGTATCCCGTCTCTACAAT
>JAFWSS010000005.1 GCA_017524385.1 Prevotella sp. | reverse complement strand
CGGCGGGGTCCCACCTCTTCCCATCCCGAACAGAGAAGTTAAGCCCGCCTGCGCCGATGGTACTGCAATGCAATGCGGGAGAGTAGGTCGCCGCCTCCTTTAAAGGACAGCCCCGTCGCTCGATGAGCGGCGGGGCTTTTTTCGTTTCCATCATTCTTTCGTTTCTGTTATTCTTTTTTCAGTATCACTGTTTTTGGTACCTTGATTCGCTTGCTGTTCATGACAGATTTGAATGTACTTCCCTCCAGATGTTTCATGGTGATGTTTCCTTCGCTGTCTTCTGTAAGCGTTGCCGTGAAGTCTTCACTGCCATAATCGTTGACAACAGTGATTTCTGCTTTGTTGTCATTCACTCGTTTGCATTCGATAATAATCCATTTTTGCTCGTAGCCCTTGGCACCAAAATAGCCGGGAATTTCTCCATAAATGTCATCTCCGGGTATTCTCACCTTAGGGTTGTCTACATCCAAATAAAGATAAATGTTGTATTCTTCATTGATGTATTTGCCCTTCAAGTTTTGCGCCTGTGTGACAAATGGCAGGCATGTCATCAAAATCGTTAAAAAGATGTATTTCGTTCTCATATCCTGTTTTTTGCGACAAAGATAATTGTTTTATATCATTTAGAATCCATCTATTCCAAAAAACTTGTTGCATTTATCCTTTTTTTTAATTTTTTTATAGTACCTTTGCATGCGTTATATTAGTTTTTTCAAATGGGAAAAGAATTGTTGTCTCCCGACTATATTTTCGAATCTAGTTGGGAAGTTTGCAATAAGGTTGGTGGTATTTATACTGTTTTGTCCACAAGGGCAAAAACGCTTCAAGAAAAATATCAAGACCGTATCTTGTTTATAGGACCTGACTGCTGGCATGAAAAGAAATGCCCTTATTTTTTGGAGGACGATGATTTGTTCTCTGATTGGAGGAAAGCGGCTAATGATGAAGGCTTGGCAATAAGAACAGGTCGATGGAACGTGCCTGGTAATCCCGTTGCCATATTGGTAGACTTCACCTCTTTCTATGCAGAGAAAAATGAAATCTATTCACGTGCGTGGGAACTGTTCCAAGTGGATAGCTTGCATGCATATGGGGATTACGACGAGGCCTCGATGTTTTCTTATGCTGCGGGGAAAGTGGTGGAAAGTTTCTGCCTGTTCTATCTTGATGAAAGCAAAAAAGTAATCTACCATGCCAATGAATGGATGACAGGCCTGGGATTGCTGTACATTCGTCATCGCATGCCTCATGTGGCAACTCTCTTCACCACGCATGCGACAAGCATCGGAAGGAGCATTGCAGGCAACAACAAACCGCTTTACGACTATCTCTTTGCTTACGATGGGGATCAAATGTCACGAGAGCTCAACATAGAGAGCAAGCATTCCATCGAGAAGCAAACAGCCAAATATGTGGACTGCTTCACCACAGTCAGTGACATCACCGCCAGGGAATGCCTTGAGTTGCTGGGCAAACCAGTGGACAAAGTGCTGCCAAACGGGTTTGAAAACAATTTCGTACCGAAGGGGGCTGAATTCACCAAGAAGCGCAAATTGGCCAGGAAGCGTTTGGTAGACGTAGCAAATGCTCTCTTGGGAAGCGACTTGGATGATGATGTGCTCATCGTTTCTACCAGTGGAAGGTATGAATTCAGAAACAAGGGTGTTGATGTGTATATTGAGGCCATGAATCGTCTCTTGCGTGATAAAAACCTCAAGAAAAAGGTGCTTGCCTTCATAGAAGTGCCTGGTTGGGTGGGGGAGCCAAGAAAAGACCTGGTGGAGCGACTCAAGAGCGACCGGAAATATGACACGCCACTTGAAGTGCCGCTTATCACTCACTGGTTGCACAACATGAGCCACGACAATGTGATGGGAATGCTGAAATTCCTTGACATGTGGAACAGGAAGGACGACAATGTGAAGTTGATATTCCTGCCATGTTATCTTACCGGAGACGATGGCGTTTTCAACATGACCTATTACGACCTCGTGTTGGGAAATGACCTTTGCATTTATCCTTCATATTATGAGCCATGGGGATACACCCCGCTGGAGGCCATTGCCTTCAAGGTGCCATGCATCACCACCGACCTTGCAGGCTTCGGACAATGGGTCAACACGGTGATGGGTGGATACAGTGAAATCATCGACGGAGTAAAGGTCATACATCGCACAGACTACAACTATTCGGAGGTGGCCGACAACATCAAGGACACTGTTTCGGAATTCTCTGCCTTTTCCAAGGAAGAGGTAGCAAAGGCGAGAGCCAATGCCGACAAGCTTTCCAAAAAAGCGTTGTGGAGTAATTTCATCACATATTATTATGAGGCTTATCACATCGCATTGATGAAAGCAGCAGAGAGAATAGCATCGCAAACAACAACAACGTAACGTTATAATTTTAGTGAGAATGAAAATCAAAGCAGACTATGCAAATGTTCCCCAGTGGAAGGAAGTTCTGGTGAAGTCACGTCTTCCCGAACAACTGAAATGCTTGGATGAACTGGCTCACAACATGTGGTGGGCTTGGAACTATGAGGCAAGAGACTTGTGGAGGAGCCTCGATGAAGAATTGTATGAAGAGGTGGAGCACAACCCCGTTCTTTTGCTTGAAAGACTAAGTTATGAAAGAAAAGAGGAACTAGTCAAAGACGAGGCCATCATGGCACGCGTGAAAGATGTCTATGCCTTGTTCCGCAAATATATGGACGTGAAACCAGACTCTTCGCGCCCGTCAGTGGCATATTTCAGTATGGAATATGGCATCAACCAAGTGCTCAAGATTTATTCCGGAGGCCTTGGAATGCTTGCCGGCGACTACCTCAAGGAAGCTTCCGACAGCAATGTTGACATGTGCGCAGTGGGATTCCTATACAGGTTTGGCTATTTCAAGCAGTCGCTCTCCATGGACGGTCAGCAGATAGCAAACTACGAGGCTCAGAACTTCAACTCGCTGCCCATAGAGCGACAGTTGGATGCTGAAGGCAATCCATTGGTGGTTGATGTGCCTTATATGAACTATCAAGTGCACGCTTATGTGTGGAAAGTAAATGTGGGACGCATCCCTCTTTACCTGCTCGACACTGACAATGAGATGAATTCAGAGTTTGACAAACCCATCACTCACTCCCTATATGGTGGCGACTGGGAGAACAGGCTCAAGCAAGAAATCCTTCTTGGCATCGGTGGAATGCTCACGCTCAAGAAACTGGGTATCAAGAAGCAAATCTACCATTGCAATGAAGGTCATGCCGCCCTGTGCAACCTTCAGCGCTTGTGTGACTACGTGCGTGACGGACTGTCGTTCAACCAGACCCTCGAACTTGTTCGTGCCTCCTCGCTCTATACCGTACATACCCCGGTGCCCGCAGGTCACGACTATTTCGACGAGTCGATGTTCGGCAAGTACATGGGAGGATATCCTGCCATGCTTGGGCTCACTTGGGATGAGTTCATCGGCATGGGCCGTCAGAACCCGGACGACCATTCCGAGCGTTTCTGCATGTCGATCTTCGCTTGCAACACCTGTCAGGAAGTGAATGGCGTCAGCAAACTCCATGGATGGGTCAGCCAGAAGATGTTCGCCCCCATCTGGGCCGGATATTATCCAGAGGAAAACCATGTGGGGTATGTGACCAATGGCGTGCATTTCCCCAGTTGGGCTGCTACGGAATGGCGACAGCTTTATGCCAAGTATTTCGACAAGAGTTTCATGGGCGACCAAAGCAACGAAGACATTTGGCATGCCATCTACAATGTTCCTGATGAAGAAATCTGGGCTACACGCATGGCGTTGAAAAACAAGCTGGTGGACTATATCCGCGACAAGTTCCGCGAGACATGGCTCAAAAACCAGGGTGATCCTTCGCGTGTCGTGTCCCTGCTGCAAAAAATCAATCCCAATGCATTGATGATTGGTTTCTGCCGCCGTTTCGCCACATACAAGAGGGCACATTTGCTCTTCACCGACCTTGAGAGGCTTTCCAAAATCGTCAACAACCCAGAGCATCCCGTGCAGTTCATCTTCTCTGGCAAGGCTCATCCCGCCGACGGAGCCGGCCAAGGGCTCATCAAGCGTATCTTTGAGATTAGCCAGCGACCTGAATTCTTGGGCAAAATCATCTTCCTCGAGGATTACGATTTCCGCCTTGCAAGAAGGCTTGTTTCAGGTGTCGACATTTGGATGAATACCCCGACCCGTCCTCTTGAAGCCTCTGGAACATCAGGAGAGAAGGCCGAGATGAATGGTGTCGTCAACCTCTCCGTTCTTGACGGATGGTGGCTCGAGGGTTACAGAAAGGGTGCCGGATGGGCGCTTACTGAGAAACGCACTTATCAAAACCAGGGCTATCAAGACCAACTCGATGCAGCGACCATCTATGGCCTGTTGGAGAACGAAATCATTCCGCTCTATTACAATATCAACAGCAAGGGATACAGCGAGGGCTGGATTCAAGTCATCAAGAACTCCATCGCCACCATCGCTCCGCATTACACCATGAAACGTCAGCTTGACGACTACTACTCGAAATTCTACTGCAAGTTGGCTGAGCGTTCCAAACTTCTGCATCAAGACAGCAACCTTGTAGCCAAGGAAATCGCCTATTGGAAGGAAACCGTTGCAGAGAGATGGGATTCCATCAAGGTAGTGAGCAAGGAAAGCAACATAGTCGAAGCTGCTGAGACTGGTGTGGAATTCACAGTGAAATATGTCATCGACGAAGCCGGACTCGACAATGCCGTAGGATTGGAATTCGTCACCCTCAAGACCGATGCCAACGGAGAGGAGCACATAGCGAAGGTTTATACTTTCCAACTCGTCAAGAGGGAAGGAAACAACTATACCTTCGAATGCAAAATCACTCCCGACAAGGCCGGTGCATTCAAGACAGGTGTGCGAATGTTCCCCAAGAACGAAAAACTTCCCATCCCGCATCGTCAGGATTTCTGCTACGTCAGGTGGATTTAGGATACAATAAAAAAGACCGCCCACAAGGCGGTCTTTTTATTGATTGAACAAATCTTAGAAACTGTAGTAGAGACCGAAGGTGATGTTGCTGCCATCTACATCGACTCCCCATATGTCGGTCTTGTCTTTGGTCTTGTTGTCTTTGATGTTCTGATAACCAACAAACCCTATATGCGTCACGAAACTCAGATGATCGCCAAGATTCACGGCAACTCCTGGCTTAAGACCAATCTCTATGCCGTCGGCGTCATAACCGGCGTTGTATGAGTGTGAATAACCTACGCTGCCGTCAACAAAGACATTCACCATCTTGCCATGAGTGAAAGTGTAACGGGCATAAGGGTTCACGCTGACGGTTTTCTTGCCTCCTTCGGTGGTACCTTCCCAACCGAAAGCAACACCAGCCGACCAATCGTCGTTGAAGGTGTAGCCCACCTCAGGGACGAACTTGAAGACAGTAGCATCGTTGTCGTCATCACTGATGTTGTAGACACCAGCACCGCCACCAACATAAACTTGTGCGTTCACACAAAGAGCCATGACAGCTCCTACCAAGGTCATAAAAATCTTTTTCATCTTTTTACCTGTTTTTTAATGAAACAATTTTCTGCCACGCTTGGATGGCACACCAAATGGTCGTGATATGAGCAATGGCAGACGTTATCCTAAATCGATGCAAAGGTAACGCTATTTCACAAATCACAAAATGAAATGCCACTTTTTTTGAGAATCTGTCGTTAACGAAGGTTAAATTTGTTGAAAATACAAAGGTTTTTTGCCCATAAGGGAAATCAATGGGCAATCATGGACTCCAACAATGAGTACAAAAGAATGATCAACCCATCAAAAAAAATAATATGCTTTTCCGTACAGTAGTAGACATCCTGCCATTATCTTTTTCCATCGCCCCCTGTGAGGAGATGCTCTTTGTCGGGTCTTGTTTTGCCGACAGCATAGGAAGAAGGTTCCAAGAAGAGAATTTCAGGGTTGCAGTCAATCCTTATGGAGTGATGTACAATCCTGCCAGCATCATGCATACAGTAAGACGTTTTCTGAATGAGCCTGTGAGGGTAACCCCCAAGGTGGTGGTATTCACTTTGGGCACCAACCATGTGTATGTGCTCAGAGAGACGGGTGAAATCGTGGACAATTGCCAGAAACGTCCTCAAAAGTTGTTCGAGGAGCGTGTCTTGTCTGTACAAGAGTGTTGTGAATATCTTGCAATGGCTATCGAATTGCTCAAGGAAACCTGCCCTGAGGTAAAGGTGATGGTGACAGTCAGTCCCGTCAGGTATGCAAAATATGGTTTCCACGGCAGTGCGATATCCAAGGCCACCCTTATTCTTGCCGCCGAACAATTGAGGAAGGAATGGCAGGGAGTAGTGGACTATTTCCCAGCCTATGAGATTGTCAACGACGAGTTGCGTGACTATCGTTTCTATCAACCCGACATGATACATCCCTCCTCTCAAACCATAGAATACATATGGGAAAGGATGGTGGAATGTTGTCTGAGCGATGAAGCAAGAGAGTTTTTAAAAGAATGGAAACCCATCAAGACCGCTTTGGCACATCGTCCTTTTAACGCTGACTCTGAAGAGTATAAGGCGTTTTTAGAGAAGACGAGGGAGAAGATGGAGCTCTTGAAGGCAAGGTATCCCCAAATGCCGATAAGCCAGGTTTAGGCTTACTCGTAATGGTATTCCATTTCTATGGAGTCCCAATAGGAATTGTCACTAAACACTTTTGAGGAGCCTTTTTCAAACTTGATGTCATACAAGTTGTCGCCTTTTTCAGAAATGGTGGCCTTGAACATCTGACCGCTCACTTTTGAACCCATTTCCACCTTGTAACTATGTGTGCCACTCACTTGCACGGTTTTTCCCTCCAGAGGTTTTATTTTGACCACCACAAGGCTGCCTTTTTCATAGATGTCGCCACTGAAGTGCTCGTCGAAGTATTTGTTGCAGAAGGATTCTAGCAGACTGGTATAGAAATTCTTGGTACGAGGGTTGTCGGATTCAACAATAGTTTCATCCTCCACATCACTTATCGTATCTTCGCCGGAGACGACAGGTGAGTCGTCCTGGTTCAGTCTGCTTTTGATTTCATCGCACGAAACCAGGAAAAAGCCCAATGTCAAGAGCAATATCGTATTTCTGACGTTCATATGGTGGTGATTTTTTATACTTGCTGTTTTTGAAGAAGGCATTCCTTATGTTGGTGATGCTTTTCTCTTCGCTTACAAAATTAGACATTTTTTTCTTAAATGCCATGTAAAAAGAGATGAAAAATGAAAAAACACATTGATTTTCATGAAAAATACATATCTTTGCATGTGGAAACAGAATCTCGGCTTGTCGCTGGCGCAAAAGGCGCGAGAGGAAAGTCCGGGCAGCGTAGGGCGTCCCACTTCTGAAAGTGGAAGCTGTTGGTGACAGCAGGCTAAGACAGAAGAAAACAACCGCCTTCTTTCGGGAAGGCAAGGGTGAGAAGGTGGTGCAAGAGACCACCAGCTGGCGGGTGATCGTCAGGCTGTGTCCGCTGGGAGCTGTAAGTTCGTGTATACCATCGACTGAGGGTTGCCCGCCCGAGCAATGCGATGGAGGGTAGAACGCTTGAGCCCCTGGGTGACCTTGGGACTAGACAGATGACAGGCTCTGAGGTGGAAACACTTCTAGACAGAACCCGGCTTACAGGGATTCTGCTTCCTTTTTCATTTCATTCATGCCATTCCATTAGTGGTTCTTATCTTCATTCAGCCATGGCGCTTAGAAAGATGCTGACCTTCTTCAAGGAGGACATTTGGAAAATCAAGGAAGGCGATGTCTCGGCTCCGGTCATGTTTCTCGTCAATGTTGTCAGGACGATAGTACTGGCTATCAGGAGTTTTGTCGATTCAAGGATTACCAGGACGGCAGCCGCTCTCTCTTTCTCCACCATGATGGCCATCGTTCCCATGGTGGCTGTGGTGTTCGCCATCGCCAGGGGGTTCGGGGTGTCCAGGCACATTGAAGAGTGGTTCTCTGATGTACTTTCCAGCCAGCCGCAGGTGGCAGAAGCCATCATCGGCTTCGTCAACTCTTATCTTGTCAATGCCAAAAGCGGGGTCATCCTGGGCTTTGGATTCGTTGTAATGCTCTATACTGTCATCATGCTTATCAGCAATGTGGAAATGGCTTTCAACGACATCTGGAAAGTGAAGAATTCACGGGGTCTGATGAGCACGGTGATCGACTATGTCGCTTTCTTTTTCCTACTTCCCATTGTCATCACACTCACTTCTGGCGTATCCATTTTCGTGACGGCAATGTCTGGACAAATGGGAGAGTTTGTCGCTCCTGTCGTCAAGATGGTCATCGATGCGTCGCCTTATGTGATCATGTCGGTCATCTTCATATTGATCTACATGCTCATGCCTAACACGAAGGTGTTTTTCTCCAGTGCCGTAGGACCGGGGATACTGGCAGGCATTGCCATGCAACTCTTGCAGTTGCTCTACATCCATTCCCAATTGTGGGTGACCAGCTATAACGCCATCTATGGTTCTTTTGCTGCTTTGCCACTCTTCATGCTATGGATACAGTTCTCGTGGATCATATGCTTGTTCGGGGTGCACTTGTGCTATACGAGGCAGAATATGGAACAACTGTTGCCCATGCCCTACAATGAGAAGATAGGGGAGAAGGACAAGATGGTGCTTTCCGCTGTCTTGCTCGCACATATCTGCAAGAGATTCGCAAATGCCGAGGGTGCTTGCACCCCTCTTCTTCTGAAGAAGGAGACGGGAATCCCAACCCACGTCGTTGTGGAATTGCTCGACCTGCTGGCAAAAGCTCGTTTGGTCATCAACATAGGCCGTGACAAGGATAGCGAACCAGCCTTCATGCCTCGCGAAGACATTGCCAACATCACGGTGGGTGAGATGGTGGAGAGATTGGACAACATCGGTTCTTGGCCCATTTACGGGTCAGGCCTTGATGCTTTTGTAAAAGACCATCCCAATTGGCTCCACGCTTTATCCATCCGTCAGAACTATATCGACGAACTAAGGACGGTGCGTATCACTGATCTTGAAATTTCATGACATCGGCGATATAGCGTTCTATCGCTTCGTTGTTCAGGCGGCTCATCCTCCATTTCTGTATCAAGATGGTGATGAGATAGTAGATGCCACACAGCACAATGCCGCAGCCGCCTGCAATCAGCGCATTGGTCGCCGTCGTCTCACCGAAAGCGGCCACGACGAATGGGATGAAGAAGATGATGGAGTAAATGGTGTATTTCTTTCGAAGAGATTCTGCATTGTCGATGACAGCTTGCTTATAGAACAAATAGTCTCCGAATTCGTCCTCCGTCACACCATAGTCTTCCAAACGAGGAAAACCAGGATCTTGGCTGTGCTCGTAAATGATTTTACGTACACGATGCTCCATATCTTCGATGATGATTTCCATAATAATCTTGCTTTTTGATGCGAAGATACATCAAAAAGATGATTCTGACAAATAAAATTTTGTCTAATTCAAAAAAAAGTGTAATTTTGCCGCTCTAAAACCAATTATAACTGAAAATGGAATTACCAGACTTCATGGCTTACGCTGACAAGTTCTCTGCCAAAGGATTTGTTGAGAAGATATCCAGGATTGCTAAAAGAGCTGGTTCCAAACTTGTTTATGCATCACTGGTGTTGTTCTACACGCTCCAAAGCAAGGAAGTGTCATACAAGGACAAGGCTATGATCATAGGGGCGCTGGGATATCTCATCAGCCCGCTTGACGTACTGCCCGATGCCATCCCCATCGTGGGCCTTTCCGACGACTTGACCGTGCTCTTGTTTGTCATCAACAAAATCTGGGTGGAAGTTCCAGAGGATGTGAAAAACAAGGCAAAGGATAAACTTTCCGACTGGTTTGATGAAGACGAACTGGAGGAAGTGGAAAAATTCATCGATGAAAAACTTCTCACACAAGAGAAGAATGATTCTGATGAAAAAGAAGCGAAGTGAACGCTTCCCCTAATATGAAATCCGCGGAATGCCCAAACATTCCGCGGATTTCATATTATACTTCAAGTGTTTTCAATTGAACATCATATACTTCAAGTGTTCTCAATTGAACATCATCGAGAGCAGATAGGCCACTATCGTGGATGTGAACACGCAAATCAACCCAGGCATCATGAATGAGTGGTTCAACAGGTATTTGCCTATCACCGTGGTGCCGGAGCGGTCGAAGTTCACCGTGGCAATGTCGCTAGGATAGTTGGGGATGAAGAAGTAACCATATACCGAAGGCAAAACGCCAAGCAGGACGGGACCGGGTATGCCAAGTGCATAGGCCAGTGGCAGCATGGTCACCACGACAGCACCCTGGGAGTTGATGAGGACGGATACCAGGAAGAATGCAAAGGCAATGGCCCATGGATATGCCGTCACCAAATCACTCAGCATCAACTTCATTTCCTCCATATAGTTGTCGAAGTAGGTGTTTGCCAACCAAGCAATGCCATAGATAGCCACAACCGCCACCATGCCGCTCTGCCACACAGGCCCGGCAACAGCTTTCTTGGGACTGGCCTTGCAGAAGATGATCATCAATGCTGCAGCACAGATCATCACAATCTGGATGACAAGATTCATAGCCAGGGGTTGGTCTTTCTTTTCAGTCGCATTTTCTATAACTATGCCAGCTTTCGCCAATTGGTCGGTTTTCAAATCCAACTCGGCAGCCGGAGAGATGGGTATCGTCACCATTTCTTGCTTGTGTATTTCTTCGCCATTCTCCGTTACGGTGACGACGCGAGCAGTGTCAATGCTTGTAGCGTTGATTTTCACACTCTTTGCATTGTCTACAGCCACGGTCTTAGGATAAGAAGGAAGGAGGTTGACTTTGAATACAGATGCTAAGCTGATTGTAACAATTACCAACAACGCTCCAAAGAAAATGTAAACAGCACGTTTCGAATCAGCTGAAATCTTCTTGTCAAGCGTGGTGGCATTGCCACCGTAAATGTATTCATATTGGGCAGGGTCTTTTATCTTTTGTTGGAAAACCGGGTCCTTGTCCAAATCCTTGCCACGCTTGTAAGAGGCAGCAGCTGCTGCCATCAAACCACAGATGCAGGCGGGGATGCTCACCATCAGCACTTGGGGGATGGTGATGTCGAAGCCGTTGGCATTTGAAATGGCAACAAACGACACCACAGCGGCGGCAATGGGTGAACAGGTGATACCAACCTGGGAAGCAATGCTGGCCACACCGCAAGGACGCTCGGGGCGAATGCCTTTCTTCAAGGCGATGTCGCAGATGATGGGCATCAAGGTGTAAACCACATGGCCCGTACCTACCAGCACGGTGAGGAAGAAAGTGCAGAGAGGTGCAAGGAAGGTGATGCGGTCGGGGTGTTTCCTAAGCATCCTCTCAGCAATTTGAATCAACCAGTCCATGCCTCCTGATGCCTGCATGATGCCCGCGCAGGTAACGGCAGCGATGATGATGTAAATCACGTCTGTTGGCGGCGTACCGGGTTTCAGATGGAAACAGAAAACCAGCAATGCCAGTCCGATGCCAGAAATGGCTCCCAGGGCAAGGCTTCCGTATCGTGAGCCTACCCACAATGCTCCCAATACGATGAGGAGCTGGATAATCATGGTAAATGTCATAGTATTGAATGGATTAGATGAATGTCGATAGAGGTGAAGTCACATTTGATGCAAAAATAGTTTTTTTTTTTATTATTAGCAACTTTTTACGTTGTTTTTTGCCTTTTTCCTTGTTTTTTATCTCTTTTCTCTGAAAAAGGCCTGCATCATCTCACGGCATTCCTCTTCGAGAACTCCGGAGGTGACTGCGGCTTTTGGGTGCAGTGCATGTGGGGCGAAGATGCGGTAGCCGCGCTTATCGTCAGGCGTGCCATAGACAATGCGTCGGATGTGAGCCCAACCGATGGCGCCGGCGCACATCACACATGGCTCCACCGTGACATATAATGTGCAATCATCGAGATATTTGCCTTGCAGTTCGTTGGCGGCGGATGTGATGGCTTGCATCTCGGCATGGGCCGTCACGTCGTGGAGTCGTTCTGTGAGGTTGTGTGCGCGAGCAATGACTCGGCCTTGGCAAACGATGACAGCGCCAATTGGGATCTCGCCTTCCTTGCCAGCCATGGCAGCCTCTGCCAAAGCTTTCCTCATGAATTCTTCGTCTTTCTTTTGTCGCTCTTCCATGTTTTTTCCACAAAAGTAGTCCTTTTTTTCCTAATAACAAAATAACCGGCTTCTCTTGTCACGAATATCTTGTTTGCTTCGGCATGATTATTTTCGCAAGTAGCGGTTTGGCAGTTGTTGCATCGCTACTACTCTCGTTCAAATAGTTAATATTTATAAAGAAAGGTGTGTATTTTCTTTTGTTGGGATTTTTTTCACTAATTTTGCAGCCATATTTGCATTTTTGTTGTCAATGAAGAAATTTGTCATATTCACCATCGTTTTATTTGTTGCAGAGTTTTCTTTCGCCAATCCCATCAAAATGAGAAAGGCGAAAGAGAAGGCCAGAACGTTCATCCAACAGAAACACATCGGCCTCACGCCTTTGAAACTGGCCTATTCCCCTGATGGAGAGAAGGAAGATGCGCCCCTTTTCGTTTTCAACGTGGGCGACAAGAAAGGCTTTGTCGTTGTGGCAGGAAATGGCGAGGACGAGGAAATCATGGGCTATGCGGATGAAGGAGAATTTGATTATGCAGCATTGCCAGAAAACCTCAAGGCATGGATTGACGGGGTGGCCGGCAGTGCACGCATGCCAGGTATGGCTTCCGTCAGGGCAGTGCAACATCCCACCACTGTCATAGAACCCTTGCTTACCACCAAATGGGGGCAGCGCGCTCCTTTCAACAGTGCTTGTCCCGTTTTGTCTGGTGAGTTGTGTCCTACAGGCTGCACCGCCACGGCTTTGGCACAGGTGATGAGATTCCATCGGTATCCGACAGAAAGTACGACCAACATACCAAAGTACACGTTCAAGTATCAGAATTCAACTATCACCATGCCGGCGTTGCCGTCCACTACGTTTGACTGGGACAAAATGCCGGATGAATTGACTGAGGACTCCCCTCAGGAAAGCATCGACGAGGTTTCCAAGCTCATGCTTTATTGCGGCCAGGCAACAGACATGAACTACACCCCGACGGGTTCGGGAGCCTTCACCTATAAGATTCCAGAGCGTTTGCCGCTTTATTTCTATTATCCCAGCACCATGCACTATGTCTATCGCCAGTCTTTTGACGAGCAAGGCTGGGATGAACTTCTTGTAGGCGAACTTCTCAAGAGGCAACCAGTCATTTATACCGCATATACCAACCTGGGGCAGGGGCATACGTTCGTATGCGACGGTTATGACGGCAACGGACTATACCATATCAATTGGGGATGGTATGGCGTAGGCAATGGCTATTTCAGGATTTCTGTCGCCTTTGCCACGGATGAAGGACTGAGTGACAATATCAAGAACTACCATCTCAGTCTTAACCAGACAGCACTTGTAGGGCTCAAAACTTCAGGTGTTGACGATTTTGTCATGCCGGAAGAAACGTTCGTGGCATACTCGCGTCCCAGTTTGAAATACGGTAGGAATTATCATCGTGAAGATATTGCCAATGGTTTTGAGGTGACGTTGAAACAGTCGTTTGTCAACTCTTGCGAGGAGACGAAAAGGTTGTCATACGGTCTAGGGCTTTACGGCGACGATGGCACGCTTGTCGCGGTGCCCACATCCAACACAGTCAGCCTCACTCCTGGAGGAAAGAAAGAATATGAGGCATACAGATTTGTTTTCGGTGGGAACATCAATTCCGGGCATTATACCCTCAAGGCCATATACAAGCCATCCTCTTCCGACTCATGGAAACCCATGGGCGGCACCGAGCGCAATTACGTCGACGTGGTCATCGATAGACTCCAAGCCACTCTCACCCCCATGCCCAAAGCCGGTTTCGTGGTCGGAGAAGTGTCGAAGGAGGATGACTTCTTGCATTTCGATTTCTACAATCATGACGAGGATTTCTACGGTCTTGTATATTTGAGGAAACTCAACCCTGCAGACAACACCATTTCTGTGGTGTCCTACGACAACATGTCGGTGGATGCCAATTCAAGAAGGACTTTTGAATTGTACGTTGACAGTTCTCAAGTTTTTGATATCGACAATGATACCTATTATCTTTCTGTCGATGAGTATGACACGCAATATTTCTATTGCAACAGGACTGATGGCGAAGAAACGCTTCTCGACAAGACAATCGAAGTGCTCAACTACGGCGAGGATAGTTTGGCTGTTGTAGGCAACAGGGTGATGTGCAAGTTCACGGTATCCAATCCAACGCAGCAGACCGTAGAGACACCCGTCGTTTTTGCGATGGTGGACAAGATGGGGCGTATGACGGCTTCTTACTCCATGGACGTCAACCTGAAAGCCGGGGCCGACACTGTGTTTTTCCTTGATTTTCCCATCAACGATTACAACAGCCAATACCAAGTGGTGACCCACCATCAGAAAAGGGAGAATTGCCTTGAAGAGGTGTCCACCGAAGTCTTCAATGTTGCCGAAGGTGCTATTTATTGGACGAATGATGGTGATGTGAAGACCATGTTGAAAACAAGTGTCTTGC
Organism: Prevotella sp.; assembly: GCA_017524385.1. Lineage (GTDB taxonomy): Bacteria > Bacteroidota > Bacteroidia > Bacteroidales > Bacteroidaceae > Prevotella. The sequence goes on along the minus strand of JAFWSS010000005.1, from coordinate 63,543 downwards.
AAGTGCCTGACGATGCCGTGGCCATCAACCTCAGGGGGGCTTATGGCTCTAACGTGACTCCTAATGCCAATCCCAACACCATCTATCTTCTTGACAAGACTTATCCAAAGGGACTGATTGGCAGGAATGCTGTTTCCGGGAAACCTTATAATTGCATTCCAGCTTCCAACAAGGTGTCCAACTTGTATCTTACGGATGGGTATGACTATTTCATTCCCACGGAGATGTCCTTTATGACAAACATCGCCTATGTGCGTGAAGTAAAGAGAGATGGATGGAGCACCATCTGCCTTCCTTTCAGCCCGACCAAGGTGACTGTGGATGGCGAAGAGGTGGCATGGAAGACGAGCGAGGAGGATTCGCTTGGGGTGATGCGTGTGATGCAGTTGGAGAGCATCGAGGGTGATTCCACTCGATTGGCCTTTGTAGAGCAGATGGATGCATTCAAGACTTATCTGATCAATACCGACAGTTTGGAAAACGGTTCCGTCCTGGAGTTCTCTTGCGGTAAGAAAACATTGTATCCAACCTTGCTACAAGACTACGCCACGCCCATCAATGAACAGTATGCACTCATGGGAACCCATTGCCAGAATAGTTTTGAAAATTGTTTCGTGGTGGAGAACAATAAGTTTGTTTACCATGAACAAGCAGTTGAAGTACAACCTTTCAGAGGTTGGCTCCATGTGATGGGCGACGTTGACCATGCAGCATTGGTCATCGGTGATGAAGGTCCTGAAGACCCGCCCTTTGTAAAGGGAGACGTGAACGATGATGGAGAGTTGGACATCACTGACGTGATGCTGGCTGTTTCCATTGTCATAGAAAACAGCACGCGCGCCCTTTATCCCGAGCGGGCCGACATCAATCAAAACGGGAGTGTGGATATCACCGACGTGGTGCTCATGGTGGATATGATTCTCACCGCCAGGTGAAATGCGAAATATCTTTAGGAGTCAACCAAGGCTATGCCATTGCGCAGTGAGCCTTGGTTGACAACTTGATTACGCTGGTCATCAAGTTGGATGAGAATGGCTTCTCCGGGTGATGCACCGGTGGCGAAAACCCCATTTCATACATTATTCCTCAAACATAATCCTATGCAAGACGCTTTGAAAACAGGCACAAGGCTCCATAACGACACCTATGAAATCATCAGGGTACTGGGGCAAGGCGGGTTTGGCATCACATATGAGGCCAAGAATTTAATACTCGACCGGCGTGTCGCCATCAAGGAATTGTTCGTGAAAAACACCTGTGGACGAGGAGAAGACAACAAGATGGTTGTAGTCCCGTTGGAGATTCATAAGGAATTGTTTGAATCTCAACGGAGAAAATTCATAGGGGAAGCAAAAAAAATGGCGCAACTGCGCAACAAGCATATCGTCACGGTTTATGCCTTTTTCGATGAAAACGACACTTCATACATTGAGATGGACTATGTCGAGGGCCAAAGCCTGCGCGACTGGCTTAACCACAACCAACAACCGCTGGATGAAGATACCGTGAGGCTTGTCGTTCTCAAACAAATGTTGGAAGCACTTGAACTCATCCATGGCCAGACTCCGCCACTCTATCATCTGGACATCAAACCAGAGAACATCTTGGTGACCCCGAATGGTAGCAACATCGTGCTCGTTGACTTCGGTGCCAGCAAATATGCATCCCATGAAGGCGGAGCGAAATTGTCTTCCACGTTCGTCTATACTCCTGGATATGCTCCTCTTGAGCAACTTGGGAATAATGTGGAAAACATTGGACCTTGGTCGGATTTCTACTCACTTGGAGCAACGATTTACACCATGCTCACGGGGTATGAGCCCAATGAACCTGCTGATATCTTGCACGACCCTTCCCCTACAAAGGAAAAAACCATTCCTCTTCCCCCAGACCTGAGTGATCAGATGAAGCAACTGATTTTATGGATGATGGCGCCTAATAAAGCAGAAAGGCCTCAATCGGTGGAAGAGATACGTGAGTTCTTGGATCCGTCACAACCACGCCCCCTGTCTCCCATAGGGACCTCTCCCGACTCCTATGCTGACTTTTGTTATGAAGATGCGCGGCTATTGCTCGACAAGGCAGGCGATGTGGATGTGCTGTCACGCTACGATGGTGCATACAGATTGTTGATGAGGGTGCTCGATCAGCAGACGAAGGATAGTACTCTTGTCTTTTCCGGTCCGTTTGCAAAACTCGACCATGTCGCACACAAGATGAAATGTTCCAATGGCCTACTGCGGAGGGTCAATGCTTTCAGATGCCGAGGAATGGGAAGAGGCAGGGAGGATGTCGTGGCCTTGGATAGCCATTGGCTTTACGACATGAAGGCATTGTGCCTTTTCATTGGGAATGTCTATCGTGTTCCCGTGCCTAACGATTTGCTCGAACGCCTTCCGGCGGATTTTCCAAAAATGGAACAGCAAGGAATGGCGGCCGAATGCATCAGGGGCGTTGTCACAAGGATGGAAGGCGACACGCTGTTTCTTCAACCTATCGACAATGATGCAAGGGAGGTGGCCGTCTGTTGCTCGGAGAAAGACCACTACTTCGGAGATTATTCCTATGTTTTGAAACTGGTGCAAAAGGGGACGAGAGTCAATGTGGTAGGCCCGACACTGAAAGACGGCGTCTATCACCCGCAACTCCTCGTCGTGATGCCCGACATGCTCATCAATGTCTCGTCCATCGCCGCATGTTTCGAAACTTATGCCAACACCCATCTGGCACATCTTATCAAAATGCTTTCGCCGTCTCCCAACAGCCAAGCCATCCTCTTGGGTAATTTTGCCGGGCAGCTGCTTGACGAGGCCATCCACAACGGTGCCGAACCATTGCCATACCAAAAGAGCGTCATGGCTTTTTTCAAGCAATCGGCCATAAAAATGGCAACCTGCACAGATTTGGAACCTACGTTCCATGATGAAGCCAAGGCGCAACAGCAGAACATTTGCAAAATAGTGAAGGAGCAACTCCCCGAAGTGACAGGTTTCGATTTGGAGGAAGTGCTTCTCGAACCCTCCTTCTTCTCTGAAATGCTGGGATTGCAAGGGCGAATGGACTTGTTGCAGAGCGATATGAAGGTCTTGGTGGAGCAAAAGTCAGGAAAGATGTTTTGGAGGGGTGGTCATCAAGAAAAGCATTATGTGCAGGTGTTGCTTTATCAAGCATTGTTGCGTTACGAATATGACATTCCCAATCAAGAGATAGGCTCTTGCTTGCTCTACTCCAAATATTCCAACGGACTAATCAAGGAAGGTCCGGCTCCCAAACTGCTGTTCGAGGCTTTTGCCATCAGAAACCGCATGGTGGTCATGATGGCAGAACTGGCTCAAGGCAAAGGAAGGCAAATGCTTGAATCGCTCACACCGGAAAGCCTTGTGGAGAAGCAGATGAATGCGAATTTCTGGAATGGAAATGTCAAACCAAAACTTGACAGTGTCCTTTCCCCCATCCATAATGCCGACAGTCTGACAAAGAGTTATTTTTATCGGATGCTCACTTTCGTGGCAAAGGAACACATTCTAGCCAAAGTGGGGACTCCAGGTAACGAGGCCAGCGGATTGGCTTCATTGTGGAATGCCTCAATAGGGGAGAAGAAGTCGGCTGGCAACATCCTCGACAATCTTGTCATAGGACATTTGTCGCACGATGGCGAGGAGGGTGTCACGGAAGTGACACTTCGCATGGATGAGGAAATGGAGGTGAGCCTTCCGAATTTCAGGGTGGCTGATGCCGTAGTCCTTTACTCCTATCAAGAGGGAGCCTTGCCTGCCCCCACCCGCACCATGGTGATCAGGGGGTCGGTTCGCCAATTTGAGCCACATTCCATTGTCATTCAACTCAAGGCACCTCAGAAAAATGAGTCTGTGTTCAAATTGAATGACAAATCCATGAGATGGGCGGTGGAGCATGATTTCATGGAGGCATCATTCTCCACACTGTATCGTTCGGTGGCATCCATCCTTTCTGCTACAACAGAACGGCGCAAGTTGCTGTTGGCTCAGAGAGCACCCCTGCGTGATAATGGCCAAACCGTGGCCTTGACCAAGCCAGCAGATGCAGAACTCATCCGTCGATTCCTTGTGGCAAAAGACTATTTCCTGCTCATTGGACCACCGGGAACAGGCAAGACCTCCATCGGATTGGTGGCCATGTTGCAAGAGGAATTGGCGCAAGGCGGTAGTGTGTTGCTCCTCTCATATACCAACAGGGCGGTGAATGAGATTTGCTCGAAGTTGGTGGAGAAAAAGATGGATTTCCTAAGGTTGGGGAACCCGATGACTTGTCCGGAGGACTTCCATCCCTTCTTGCTGGGTGTGAGGGCGGAACGATGCCGGAAAGTGGAAGAAGTGAAAAACATGATAAAGACAGCAAGGGTGATGGTGGCCACCACCTCCACGATGCTCACCAACATCGACCTTTTTGTCCTGCGTTCCTTCTCTCTCGCCATCGTCGATGAGGCTTCCCAAATCCTTGAGCCACATTTGCTGGGCATACTCTGTGCAAGACATGGCAATGGTGATGCCATACGACGGTTCGTCCTCATTGGCGACCACAAGCAGCTGCCCGCCGTGGTGCAACAGACGGAGCATGATTCTGTTGTGGAGGAAAAAGAACTCCGTGATATCGGATTGTTTGATTGCCGCTTCTCGCTTTTTGAAAGGTTGTTGAAAGCCAATGCAGGCCAAAACGACCTGGTGTATCATTTCACCCTGCAAGGGAGGATGCACCATGATGTGGCAGGATTTGCCAATATGGCATTCTACAAGGGTATGCTTGACGAGGTGCCGTTGCAACATCAGAGAAAAGCCTTGTCTTTCAACCATGTCGACATGGATGATGCCGCCCAAAGGCTATTGGCATCCAACCGTTTGCTTTTCATCGCTTCCCATGGGGAGTCGAAAGTGGGAATGGAGAAGGTCAATGAGGCTGAGGCGATGGTGATAGCAAGAATGGTGCATGCCGTCTATTGCCTCTACGACAGGGGTAATGGTCGGACATTCGACCCCGAGGAGACTGTGGGTGTCATAGTGCCATATCGTCATCAGATAGCCACCATCATGCGACAATTGGAAAAATACGACATCCCGGAGTTGATGGAGGTTTCCATCGACACAGTGGAAAGATTCCAGGGAAGCCAGCGCGATGTCATCATCTATGGCTTCACGGTGCAGAAACCCTGGCAACTCGATTTCCTCACAGCCAATGTTTTCATGGAGGACGGGCAGGTGATAGACCGTAAGTTGAATGTCGCACTTACCAGGGCGAAGGAACAGTTGGTTCTGGTGGGAGACCCTCGGTTGTTGCAGCGTGTCAAACTGTTTGCACAACTTATGGAGTATTGCAAGACAAAAGGTTCATACCAAGACTCTTTCTGAGGCTTTATCCAGTTAGGTCCAGTAAGCTTTAGGCTTCCTGGCCTTTTTGGGAGAGGGGATGGCGATTATTCCTCCTCCTCAATCACTTTTTGCCCACGTACAAGGTCTTTTGTTGTCAATCCGCTCTTGATTTCAATCTTCAAGCCATCGCTTTGTCCTGTTTTCACCGAGCGTCGCTCATAAGTCTTTTCCTCGCCGCTACCCTTCACCAACCAAACGTAGGTGTCGTTCCCTTCAAACTCAATCGCACTCTCAGGCAAGGTGATGACGTTGGTGGCGCTGGAAAGAACGATTTCGGCGTTGGCACTGTATCCGGAGCGAATGCGATTTCCCCCCGGCACATGGACAGCCGCCTTGATTTCAAACTGGTTGGCTCCATTGCTCTCGACAGCTTTTGGAGAGATGTATTCCAAATTGGCACTGAATTTCAAGTCTTGCAATGCTCCGATGGTGATGTTCATAGGCATTCCCGTGACGAGTTGTCCCACTTCTGTCTCGTCAATGTTGCCACGGAAAATCAAGTCGTTCATGTTGGCCACGGTGGCAATGGTTGTTCCATCATTGAACGTGTTGCTCAAGATGACGGAATTTCCCACTTTCACAGGCACGTCGAGTATGATTCCGCTGACGGTGCTTCTCACCAAAGTGCTGCTGGCGCTTGCATTGCTTCGCGACACTCCATCGCGCACCACTTCCAGGTTGTCCTCAGACGCCTTGACTTCTTCGGAGCATTGGTTGTAGGTCTGCAAAGATTTCTCATATTCTTCCCTGCTGACCAATCCTTTCTCGTAAAGCACTTTTTCACGTTCGTAGTCCGTTTTTGCCTGTTCCACGTTGATGCGAGCCAAGCGTACGCGTGCCTCGGCAGAACTCAACTGGTTCATGTCGGGAATCACCTTCACTTTCGCAATCACCTCTCCGGCAGCCACCTGGTCGCCAGCTTCTTTCAGCAGTTCTGTGATGATGCCTGAGATTTGGGGTTTCACGCTTACTTCGTTGCGAGGTTCTATCTTACCTGTTACAATGGTGGTCTTGTTGATGTTCCCCATTTCAGGATGGATTTCTTCATACACATCTGGTTGTGGCTGCGATTTCTTCCAGAGAAAGACGAAGGTTCCCACAAAAACCAGCAGTACCAAGACTGCAAACAACGTTTTCAGTATTTTTTTCATAATCGATATGTTGCTATGCAATTTAAATATTATTGTTGACTGTTTGTCATTCTCTCATGGCATCCACAGGCTTGATGGCCATGGCGCGTGCGGCGGGAGCCAGCCCAGCCAGTACGCCTAGGAAGGCAAGCATGGACAAAGAACCGATGGCCGCCCAGAACCCCACTTGGAAATGCGCCTCTACTATGCCGTCGGTGGTGTTGGCCAATTCCATCATTTCAAGAATCAAGACGGAGAAGAATATTCCACCCATTCCTGCTATCGACGTAAGAACAACGCTTTCAGAGATGATTTGTGTGAGTATGTCCCTTGGCGTAGCACCTATGGCCCGTCGTATGCCTATTTCCGTGGTGCGTTCCTTCACAGTCACCATCATGATGTTGGACACTCCAATGGCTCCAGCCAGCAGTGTGCCGATTCCCACAAGCCAAATGAGGAAATTGACTCCGGAAAAGAGACTGTCGAGCATGCCGAACATCACTTCGGTGTTGAAAATCATGACAGCTTTGTCGTCTTCCGGCGACACTTGATGTGCCCTGGCGATGACTTCACGCAACTTGGGCGTGATGCTTGTGATGGTCACCCCATGGATAGCCGTAAGGCAAATCAGATGCACGCTGTCCCCCAGGTTGTAGGCCTGTTGTGCCAATGTCAAAGGTACGGTGACGGCATCTTCAGCGCTGCCATTGATGCTGATGCTTCCTGAATTATAGTCCACACCCACCACATTGTAGTATTTCTGCCCCACGCGGATTCGTTGGCCGCAAGGATTGCCTCCCTTTGGAAACAAGTCCTTGTAGACATGCTTTCCAATGACACAAACAGGTCGTCGCTGCTGCATGTCCATATCGTTGATGTATCGTCCGAATCGGAGTTTTGGCTTTTCCACTTCACAATAGTCGGGTGTGAGGCCTTTAAGCGTACATGAAAATTTCTTGTCACCGTAGACGGCTGTTTGTCCCCATCTCGAAACCATCGGTGTCACGACGTCCAATTCATGCACTTGTTGTTGAAGACGTTCTACATCATTGTATGACATGCACCAAGTACGCCCTTTGCGGAATCCGGCATGAGGCATGGTGGTGGGTTGTGCCCATATCAGTGCAGAATTGGTGGCGAACCCCTCGAAATTGTTGTTCAGCAGCTCTTTCATACCCTGGCCGCCTCCCATCAATGTCACGAGCATGAACACCCCCCAGAAGACGCCGAACCCCGTGAGAAACGTGCGGCTTTTGTTGCGCGACAACGTGTCGGCGATTTCCCTGTATCTGTCAAGATCTGCTCTCATTCTCCATCACGTTTAGGGTTATTCGGCTCGTAAGGCTTCAATGGGCCGGGTTCGTGCAGCTTTGCGTGCAGGTATCATTCCTGCTATTGTCCCTGCGAGGATCATGACGAGAGTAGCTTCCACGCATACATCGAAACCAACCGTGGGATTGACAAACATGGTGGCTTCGAAAACTCCGGAGTCCACTTTTGTGTGTCCCACGGTGGCGTCCATGTATAAGTTGGCCCCCATGCCAATCACCATTCCGATGTAACCGAAAAACGTGGTGATGAGTACACTCTCGATGATGATGAGCCTAAGAAGAGAGCCAGGAGTCGCGCCGATGGCCTTTCGGATACCAAACTCTTTCGTACGTTCTTTCACGGTGATGAGCATGATGTTGCTGACTCCCACCACTCCACTGAGCAGGGTGAATATGCCTATCACCCATAATGCGGTGCGTATGATGGACACGCCTTTGTTCATTTGCATGTTTTGCGTGAAGCGGTTCCATATCCATATGGCGCTCTCGTCATCGGGGGCTGCTCTATGGTTGCTGTTCAATGGTTTCTGGTAGCTTTTCTCAAAGTCTTCGTTGGCAGATTCCGTTTCCAAGCCATGGAAGGTGAAAACGATGGTTTCAGCCATGTCACCTAGGTTATACATGGTGCGCAAGGTGGTGAACGGTACGTGTACGGAACTGTTGAACCGGCTCTTGTCGCTTTTGCTGATTCCCACCACTTTGAAGGCAAGGTTGCCGACTTTCACATACTTTCCAACCAATGTTTTGTAATTACGGGGTAGGAGTTCTTTTGCCTGCTCGTCGTCCAACACGAGGACCTTTCGCTGCATGTCCAGGTCGGTTTGGTTGATGAACCTTCCATGCAAGATTTCCACTTTGCTGATTTGTTGCTCATTAGGATACACCCCCAAGAGAGAACCGCTAAAATAATTGTCATCAAGGCTGATATTGACTCCGTCTCTTTCCACTTGGGCGCCAATGCCATCGATATGCTCGGTGAATCCCGTTTCCGTGGTTTTGATGTCTCTGTCGTTGAGCGTGATGCGACGCCCTTCAGACAATCCGTCATACGCTTTTGAAGTCCTTCCGCCACCTACCATCATGGAGTTGTCGAGAAAGCGGTTCATATTTTCCTTTTGAGCGTTGATCAAGCCGTTTCCACATCCCAGCAGGAAGATGAGCATGAAGATTCCCCAAGCCACAGCAAAACCGGTAAGAGCGGTGCGTAGTTTGTTGCGGCGAGCCGTGCTCCATATTTCTGTCAAGATGTCTCTCATGTCTCGTTGCTCGTTAGGAAAGATGGCATATGTATCAAGGGCATTTTTATTTCATCCTGCCGTTGATGCCGAAAGGAGAGGAGTTGTGGTCGAAGTTCTCTTCTATGGTGCCGATTATCCCATCCTTGATGTGGACAATCTTGTTGGTCTCGTTGGCCACGCCGCTTTCATGGGTCACCACGACGATGGTCATTCCTTCGTCGGTGTTCAGCCGTTTGAGCAGTTGCATCACCTCCACGCTCGTCTTTGAATCGAGAGCTCCAGTGGGTTCGTCGGCGAGGATGATGTCGGGATGCGTGATGAGCGCCCTTGCTATGGCCACACGTTGTTTCTGTCCGCCCGACAATTCGTTGGGGTAGTGATGCGACCATTCCGCAAGTCCCAACTTGTCAAGGTATTCCATAGCCATTTTGTGACGCTTGCGCCGTCCCATGCCTTGGTAGAAAAGTGGTAGTTCCACGTTTTCAACAGCAGTCTTGAAACCGATAAGGTTGAATGATTGGAAGATGAATCCAATCATCCTGTTGCGATATTCTGCTGCGCGTCTTTCAGAGAGGTTCTTGATTAGCGTACCGTTGAGTATGTATTCGCCGCTGTCATAATTGTCGAGAATGCCAAGGATGTTGAGCAGAGTGGACTTTCCAGAACCAGACGCCCCCATGATGGAGACGAATTCACCCTTTCCGATGTCCAAGTTGATGCCTTTGAGCACATGAAGCGGTTGTGCCCCTTGGTAGGTTTTGTGGATGTCTTTCAGATGGATCATGGCGGTGGCCTATAGAAAGGGGGTGGTGTCTACAATGTGGTTTCCTTGGAAATGAAACCTTGTCTTTTCAATGTTTCCAATAGCCCTGCCGACATGGCTTCATTATCGGCCTTGGTGTATCGGCAGTCGGTGAACACTTGTGCGAGTGTCTTTTTGTTGTTGATGCTGACGAAGTGCTGGTTCTCTTCCAATTGCTCCTTCTCTGCGTAGAACAGGTTGATGCGTTCCGGTGTGTTGTCTGCATAAGTTTCCTGATGCACGAAGGCGTCCAACGGGAGGCGGTCGGTGAGTGGAGGGTTTTCGTCAGGCCATCCCAGGGTGATTGTAGCGACAGGCATCACAAGTTGGGGAAGGTGCAGCGTGTCGATGATGGTCTGTGGCATGTAGACCGTGGTGCCGAGATAGCAGCAGCCCAGTCCTTCCTCCTCGGCAAGGTTGCAGAACGTTTGCGTGAACAGCAGTGCATCGCTGGCAGCATTGATGAATGATAGGAAATTGTCATATCCGGGATTGGCATCCCGTAGCAGGCACCAGTCTGTGGTGCGACGGAAGTCGGCACAGATGGTAAGCACCACAGGTGCTTCGGTTACCATTCCTTGGTTGAAGTGTGCCACAGCCAACCTTTTTTTCATTTCTGCATTGCGAGTCACCACGACACTGTACAGTTGCAGGTTGCCCATGGTCTGGGTGCGCGATGCCTGGCTGAGCAGTCGGTTCAAAAGGGAGTCGGCGATATCGTCGCTCTTGTATTTCCTGATGGAGCGACGAGTGTTGATATGTTTCATTTTGAAGGGGCGTTGTCTTGTGAACTGGCTCTTAATATGATGCTGGTCGCGCCGATGGTGAACAGTGTTCCGTCTTCTATGACGCGCTGCTCGCGGTCGCCCAGCAACTCGTTGTCTACAAAAGTGCCGGTGTTGCTTGGTCCGTCTCGTAGAACGTAACGCAACTTGCCGTCTTTGCCACGAGAGACATTGATGACGCAGTGAAGCATGTCTACGCTGGGGTCAACCGTCTCTATGGGGGTGTTCGTCTTGCTACCTTTCATATAACGTCCTATGGTGTTGTCTCCCATGCGCAATGGCAGGACCTGCTTGAAATGAAAGACGTTTTCTATGACGACGATGGAACCACATCCGCCTTCGTCGGCTTGCTCGTCAAGGGTCTCTTCTCGTTGGCGGTTGCGCAGACGAGACACCCCCATACGAATGCCGAACTGCTTGTTGCAGTTCGGGCATACGAACACCAGCGACTGGCCATTGGCGTATCTCGTTTCGTCGAATGTGATGTATTGGTCACATTTCGGGCATCTTACTCTTTTCATTTATTCCTTTACTTCCATGATCCAACCAGTCAGTCCGTTGGAAGAGAACTCTCGCAGTTGTTCCACTGCCTTCTCACGGTTTTCGTAATTACCGAAGACGACCATGTTGTTGGAATGGTATTCAAACAAGACGACACCCTTGATTCCTTTGGCCTGAATCTCAGACATCAGGTATTGCGCGTTTTCCAAAGGGATGTTGCAACCCAACACGATGGTGTAGTTTCCCACGGATGGCATGGTTGCAGAGATCTTGCTCTCTTCAATCTGCTTTGCCAGGTCGTATATTCTTGGAAGTATACTAGCCTTTGAGGAAGTCGATTCTACTGCCTTGCTTTGTGTGGGTAATGAAAGCATGCTGGCTTCCGAGGCGGAGGAGGCATCCTCTCCAGGTGCAACTGGACGCACGAACAACACCAGCGCAATGGCGGCCACTGCAGTCACTGCGAGGTTGCGCAGGAGGCTCACCTTGATGCTGATGTTTTTTTCTTCGTTAGGAGTTGATGGTTTGTCAATATGTGACATGGCTGTTGCTAAACTTGGTGTTGAATGGTTGCTGGAAACGGGATGGAGCGGCATCGTGACGGCAGAGGATGCAGTCTGGCGCAGAGGGGTGCTGAGTGAGAGCAAAGGCATCTCAAAAGCCCCTAATCCATAAAGTGAAGGGGAGAGGATGCCTGACAGGCAAGGTTCAAACTCATACCTTCCTTTGGAGTTGACTCTCAGCGTCCCCAAGTCGGTAAATTCATAACTACCATCTCTCTCCATCTTCTCTTTCAGCAGCCTTACCTCGTGCTCAATCCTTTTCACTGCTTCCGGGTAGCTGAGGTCGTAGGTTTCCATATACGACTGCGCGAGCAAAGGGTCGCTCATCGTCAGTTTTGCGTTGAATCCCAGTGTTCGCAAAGGTGGAATGAACATTTGGTCGGACTCGTCGAAACGAGAGGGTAGATGGTGGGCTATGAATCCTCCAAGGTTGGGAACTATCACGCAATCATTGCGCAACAGTAGTATTTCAATATGTCTTCTTAATTCCATGATGCAAAATTACGCTTTTTTATTTGAAGATGCAAGATTTTGACCGCATTTTTTCGTGATGATGGTGATACGTTTTCTACATATGTGCCTGCAAAGCACTTGCCGGCATCCATCAAGGCTTGATTTTCACGATGATGGTTTTCATGTTCTTGTCGGCACTGGAATTGCCAACCATGACCTCGTATCTGCCAGGAATCACCCGCATGGTGTTGCTTTCGTCATCCCATGATTCAAAGCGTTCGCGTGGCAGGTCCACTTCCACCAAGCGAGACTCGCCTGGATAAAGTTCCACTTTTTCATATCCGCGTAAAGTCTTGATAAGACCACTCTTGTCATCCATTCGCTTGATATATACTTGAACGGTTTCGCATCCTCTTTTCGTCCCTGTGTTCTTGACTGTCAGTTTTACCTTGCCATCCTTGTAACTGGGCTTTGACAGGGTGAATGTGGTGTAACTCAAGCCATGGCCGAAGGGGAAAAGCGCTTCTCCCTTGAAATACCTGTAGGTGCGGTTGTCCATGCGATAATCCAGGAAGTCGGGCAGGTCTTCCACGCTTTTGTAGAAGGTGATGGGTAGTTTGCCACTTGGATTGTAGTCTCCGAACAGCACATCGGCCACAGCGTTGCCTCCCTCTTCTCCCGGATACCACGCTTGTAGAATGGCATTGGCAGTTTGTGTCTCTGGCAAAAGTGCAATGGCGCTTCCAGAGCAGTTGACAAACACCACTTTCTTCCCTGCGTCATGCAAGGCGGCAATCACGTCTCTTTGCACTTGCGGCAACTGGATGTCGGTACGGTCGCCTCCTTTGAAGCCAGGCGCATCCACCCTCATCTCTTCTCCTTCCAATCGTGGTGAGATACCGCCGACAAAGACCACCGTCTCAAACCCCTCGGCTTGTGCCAACAATTCTTCCTTTGTAGGCTTGACTTTCTTGACGATGTCAAATTGCAGGTTAGCCATGTCGGTGTCTTGTTTGTAATCGAGTTGCAGATGATATTGTTGTCCGGCTTTCACAGTCAAAGGCTTCTCTGCGACCTGTATGCGGGAACGTCCTTGCCACACGTTGACCAGGGTGTCGTTGTCGATGATGAGGCGAACCCCGTCGTCGAACTTGGCCGTCAAGGTCAGTTCTCCGTCTGCCTTTGGGATGAAGACACCTTCAAACCGAGCGGTGAAATGCTCAAGGTTGACGCCAGGGGCAAACACCGTGTTGCCGCCATTGTTGAGATTGATGGGTTCGGCCAAGGTGGTTACGGCGGCAGGTGTGCCTTCGAAGCCCATGTTGTTGTAATATGTGGCGCGAATGCCTTTCAATCCTTCAGGGGTGACGATATCGTTGAAGAGGCTTGTTTGGACCTCGTTCTTGACAAGTCCGCAAGCGGGGTAGTATTTTACCTCTCGACCCAGTTTTTTCCTGATGCCTTGAAGGATGGTGGTTGTGGATGTAGGGTAGCCGGAATAGTTGGCCCATTGCATGACAGAGTCGTTGGCGTTGGGCCCCATCACCATGATGCGTTCGTTGCGTGAAAGGGGTAGGGCGTTGTCATGGTTTTGCAGCAGCGTCATCGTCTCTCGCGCCATTTCAAGTGCCAATCTTTTATGCTCCCTGCTAGCCACGCAGCTTTCGTCCATCTGCTGCCAGTCCACCAATTCCTCGGGGTCAAAGTCTCCAAGTTCGAAACGTGCGGTAAGCAAGCGTATCAGGCTTACATCTATTTCGGCTTCTGTGACTTCTCCCTTCTCCACTGCTTCCGGCAAGGTGCGATAGTTGCTGCCACATTCCACATCAGTGCCGGCGCGCACGGCCTTTGCAGATGCCTCATGGGCATTGGATGATACGCCATGCCTTCCAGGTCGCCAGAAGTCATCGATGGCTCCGCAGTCGCTGGTGACAATTCCCTTGTAGCCCCATTCATCGCGGAGGATGTGTTGCAGGTAGCGGGTGTTGCCGCAGCAGGGCTCTCCGTCAATGCGTTGGTAGGCACACATCACTTCCGCCACATTGCCCTTTTGTACAAGAGCCTTGAAAGCGGGAAGGTAGGTCTCCCATAGGTCTCGCTCAGGCAGTGACTCGACATTGAACTCGTGTCGGTTCCATTCCGGTCCGCTATGCACAGCGAAATGCTTGGCACATGCAAGCAATTTTCTGTAACGATGGCTGTCGTCACCTTGCAGGCCTCTTACGACGGCGAGTCCCATCATCTCTGTCAGGTAGGGATCCTCTCCATAAGTCTCTTGCCCTCTTCCCCATCTGGGGTCACGGAAGATGTTGATGTTGGGTGTCCAGAACGACAGGCTTTGGTAGCGCTTGATGATGCCGGAGTGCCGGGCGGTGTTAGCTTTTGCACGAGCCTCGTCGCTGGCGGCGTCAAACACTTTGAGCAACAATTCGTCGTCAAATGAAGCAGCCATGCCGATGGTGGCAGGGAAGACAGTGGCGAAACCGTTTCTGGCTATTCCATGCAAAGCTTCGCTCCACCAGTCGAATTGGGGTATGCCAAAGCGCTCGATGGCCGGTGAGGCATTTTTCATCAGGCTTGCCTTCTCCTCAAGTGTGAGGCGTGAGCAAAGGTCGCGTGCCCGTACTTCTGCTGGCAGACTGGGGTCTTGGTATGGATGGGTCTGTGCAGTGACGCCCATGGATGTCATCAAGGCGATGAGCAGTGGGTAGATGGTTTTTCTCATAGTCAAGGTGTTATTAATTGATGATGGGGCTAGTTGTGTCCGTTAAATGCTTCCATCGTGGCGGAACCTTCGCCGCTGATGCCTTCTCGGAAAAGCACCGACTTGATGGTCATTCCAACAATTTTCATATCGGTGGCGAATGTGAGGTGGTCTACGTACCAGACATCATATTCGAATTTCTTCGTCCATGTCATGGCGTTGCGTCCATGGCATTGCGCCCATCCTGAGATGCCGGGACGGACGAGATGCCTTCGGTTTTGCTCTGGTGAATAGAGTGGGAGGTATTCCACCAAAAGTGGTCTGGGGCCGATGAGTGACATGTCGCCTTTGAGCACGTTAAGGAATTGTGGCAGTTCATCGAGAGATGTTGAGCGAACGAACTTTCCTACTTTTGTGAGCCTTTCAGCGTCGGGGAGCAATTTGCCTTCCTTGTCTCTTTCATCGGTCATGGTCTTGTATTTGATGTCTTTGAATATCTTGCCGTTTTTCCCTACACGTTTCTGGTAGAAGAAAGCCCCGGCGCCTTTGTTGGCGAAATGCAGCCAAATGGTGATGACCAGGAGGATGGGTGATATGATAATCAACGACACAGCAGCAATGCAGATGTCGAGGAATCGCTTGATGAATTTTTTATACATGGTTTAGACAGTTGTTTGTTGTGATGACAAGCAAGGCCTGCTGGTCATCCAAGTGCAAAAATAGTCAAATATTATGAAAAGAAGAAAGAAAGATGAGTTTTCTTGTGATTTTTTACTCGCCTAAGTCGATCAAATCGGCCATCATGTTCATCTCGAATGGTGTGATGCCAAAGATTTGGAGCACATCCTTGTCTTTTTCGAATTCTTCCATGAGGATGTGCTTTGAGTTGTCTTTGCACATCTTGGTGAATTGTGTGAAAGACAAGATGGCTTCTTTCAGGTTGCCATCCGCCCAATGGCAGTAACCCAAGTTGAGATGGTCTTCAGCCTTGTCTTTTCCCGAGGAGAGCAATCGGTTGTATTCCTTGATGGCTTGTTCCGTTTTCTTGCATGCCAGCAGTGCCCATGCCAGTGTGCGCTGTGTGTTAGGGTTGTTGGGGTCCTCGTAGTTGAGTTTGTAAAGCAGCGGGGTGGCATCCTGTGCTTTGCCGTTCTTGATCAGAGCGATGGCCAGGTTGAGCACATGGCTGTTGTTGTCGGGTGCGAGGTTGTTGAGCCGTTTGTAGCAATCCTCGGCTTGGCCGTAGTCTTCTGCAAGCATGGCAGCACGCCCCATGGCCGAGAGTGCCCGTTTGTTGTCGGGAAGCGCCGCCACGGTTTGTTTGAAAAGACGTAGCGCACTGTGGTAGTTTCCTTTGCTCATCTCACAGTGGGCAAGAAGGAAATCATGGTGTGGCGACTGTGTGAGTGAAGGTGTGCATGCGAGCAGGCGCTCCAAAGAGTCGAACTGTTTCCGTTTCAAGAGGAAATTGCCCAATTTGAGAATGTCTTTTTCCGGTAGAGCTCCGTCGTAAATGGCATAGGCGTAAAACAAGGCGTTCTGGCTGTTTTCCCCACCGAAAGGATTATAGAAATCCACCCGTCTGTCGCATATTCGGAAGAAGCGATAGAGGTCTTGAAGGTACATCAACCTGATGTTTGTTGATGAAGAGAGCATTTCTTCCGAGGCCGATGGTCCAAAAGATGCCCCCTCGTTGATGGCATCTTTCATGCTTTCCGGGAGTTTGTCCACCACACTGTTGATGGCGATGGCGAAGGAGTATTTGTCGCTGTCGCAGAAAGGACCGTTCTTCAAAAGCATTTCCAGGAACTTGTTGTTGCCCATTTTCTCTTTGGTCTGCGCGATGCCGGGATGGTCGATATGGAAGGGGTAGAACCAATTGCACAGGGTGTAGAAGAATGGAAAGCGCTTCATTTGTCTGAATCCTCCGAAATAGACGTCGCTGCCGCTTCGTTGCATTTCTGCCATGCGCTCGAAGCTGCGTTCCATTTCTTCCATGGACTTGTCTGCGGCGTCAGGGTCGAGAATGTCTTGCATGGGGTCGTCTTCCTTTTCCACGATGCCATGCCTGGTGATTTCAAAGCCTTTGTTTTTCATCAGGTTCGGTATGATGTCACGGGCTATTTCGTCGTTGTCGCGCTCGGCATTCATGCAGAAGAACATCTGCATCTGCAATTCCAGGAGTTGCCGCGTTGTCACGCTGTCGCCTGTCATCGCTTCCATTATTTCGCTTGCCTCCGGGTAGAATTCGTGTGTGCGCGTGGTGGTCAGCGCCCATCCCACAAGTGCTCGTTGGCGTAATCTCTCATCAGTGGCATGCTGATAAACATGTGCCAGCGTGGCGTATTTCCTGATGTCGAAATATGTGATGGAAGAGAGTGTGATGGCACTCACTATCAGTGCGCTGTCTATGCTGTCGATGGTAGGTGACAACAATAGCGACATGTAAAAGTCCTGGTCGTCGCGATGCCATTGGGCGCTATGGCAGATTTGGTTGAAGAGGTTAGACATGAACCGATGGTGGTCGGCATGGATGGCCTTGCTTTCTTGTGAAGCCATTCCCAAGCTGTCGAGAGCCTTTTCGCTCACATAGTCTTGCAGGTGTTCTGCAATGGTGTTGTGCGAGAGTTCGGCAGCGTTTCCGATGGCATTGTGCATTCCTTGTGTACGTTGGATCAATGCCGCATCGTTGGCAAGCCTGTCGAGTTTTCTAAGCAGGGAGAGGTAGAGTTGGTTGCGACTTGGGTCGGGATAGCCTTGGCGCATGTAGGACAGCATGCGCTGATAGTCGTCCCTGATGGTGTTGATGCGCTCATGCAGGCAAGAGTAGTCATGGAGGTTGAGCAATGGGGTGATGGCGTCGAGAGCACCTCCAAGGTTCTTGTTGATGAGTTGTTTCTTGGTGTTGTAGATGGCCTTCTTGTCCATGGTGTGGAAGTTCTGAGAGCTCAACTCGTTCGCCAATTCACACTTTTAGTGCGGTCGATGTCTTTTTGGCGGGGTTGTGCAAGGTGTGGGAAGGTGATGCGTGGCAATTCTTTCACTGTGGATTCGTTGGCACGACAGTATTTCTTGATGATGAAGGCATAGTGCTCCAGGCCTTTCTCGTTGAGTGAGTCACAAGCCATTTCATAGCCTTTGATGAGGAGAGACAATTGTTTTTGCCTTCTGTCGTCGGCTATTCTATTTTTGTGGGCAGCGATAACTCCAAGGCGTATGTCCTTGTCACGAGAGTCCATCAAGACAGGATGGTTGTAATGCCTGGCCCAGGAGGCTTGCGGTTCGGTAAGCATGACGGCGTCCATCTCGTTGTTGAGCAGCATCATGAGACGCACCTGTACGTCGTTGACTTGTATTCGGAATACGGGATTGGATGGTTTCACGCTGTCGATACCCAGTGTTGCAAGGTAGTCTGTGGCCGAATATCTTGCCATGGCCACCATTTTGTCGCCCAGGCTCTTGATGTCTTTTATCCGTGCTTTCCTGTTGCCTATCATCTGCCAATAGGCGTTTGTGGCTCCCAGGTATTGCAGCGGCACGCCTTCTTTGCGAAGGCGTTCGGTACGCATCAAGTCGCTTACCATGCATTCTATTTGCCCTGAACGCATGGCAACGTCGCAGTCCATTTGGGCATCCTTGCATTTAAGGCTCACGTCAACGCCCAATGTGTCGAAGATTCCTTGTTCCTTTGCAAGGAAGAAGGGCAGACAGTCGAGTGTTGGCATGACGGCTATTTTGAAAGCAAGGGAGTCGCGCCTCATATCCTCGGCTTTGGCCTGCCTTCGTCTTTCGTTCTCTTCCTGTGTGGATGTACCACAAGCTAGGAGCAGCAGGCATGACAAGAATGTAAGCATGTGTCTCATGGGAGAACGCGCCTTAAGAGTTCATCGTGAGGAGGAATTCTTCGTTGTTGCGTGTGTTGAGCATTCTGTCGTGAATGGTGTTCATCGCCTCTACGGGGTTCATGTCCGACAGGTATTTCCTGAGAATCCACATGCGGTCGAGCGTGGTCTTGTCATGAAGCAGGTCGTCGCGACGAGTGCTGGATGCAACAAGGTTGACAGACGGGAAGATACGCTTGTTGGAGAGTGTGCGGTCGAGTTGCAACTCCATGTTTCCCGTGCCTTTGAATTCTTCGAAGATGACTTCGTCCATTTTGGAACCGGTGTCGATGAGTGCCGTGGCGATGATGGTGAGTGACCCTCCTTTTTCTATGTTGCGTGCAGCTCCGAAGAACCTCTTTGGCTTTTGTAGTGCGTTGGCATCAACACCACCTGTGAGCACTTTGCCACTGGCGGGCGACACGGTGTTGTATGCTCTTGCGAGCCTTGTGATGCTGTCAAGGAAAATAACGACATCATGCCCGCATTCCACCATGCGCTTTGCTTTTTCGAGCACGATGCCGGCGATTTTCACATGTCGCTCTGCAGGTTCATCGAAAGTGGATGCAATCACTTCAGCATTGACTGTGCGTGCCATGTCGGTCACTTCTTCAGGTCGCTCGTCGATGAGGAGTATCATGAGGTATGCCTCCGGGTGGTTGGCTGCTATTGCGTTTGCAATGTCTTTCAACAATATGGTCTTGCCAGTTTTAGGCTGTGCCACAATCAGCGCCCTTTGTCCTTTGCCTATCGGTGAGAAAAGGTCCACCACTCGAGTTGACAAGTTGGTCGTCATGCGGTCACCGCAAAGTTCATATTTCTCATCTGGGAACAATGGTGTGAGATGCTCAAACGGTATGCGGTCACGTATCTCGCCAGGCTCTCTTCCATTGATCTTGTTGATGCCTGTGAGGGGGAAGTATTTTTCTCCGTCGTGGGGTGGGCGTACGCTGCATTCCACCACGTCGCCGGTCTTCAGGCCATAATGCTTGATTTGCTGACTGGAGACATACACGTCGTCGGGTGAGGAAAGGTAGTTGTAATCGCTGGAGCGCAGGAAGCCGTATCCATCGGGCATGATTTCAAGTACGCCGTTGGCTTTCACGATGTTGTCGAAATCATAGGTGTTGCTGCTTTCCTTGCTGGGTTGGAATGCCCTCGAGCCCAATTGGCTGGATGTTGCGATGGGAGTGGTGGGGTTGTCGAAGATGTCATAGTTGGGCAGTGCACCTTGGTCTTCGATAGGCAGGTCGACAACGGGGATGAAGTCTGTTCCGTCGCCGGGGTCGTCTTCCCACAGTCCGTCCAGGAGAGCTTGAGCTTTCTCTTCTTGTGCTTCATTGTGGGCTCTCACTTTTGCTTGGAGTTGTGCCAGGAGATTGGCTCTCTCCTCGGTGGAACTCTCGTCATTGGCAAACGAGGCAGCCTCTGGTACGCTGAACTCTTGCTCAGGCTCTTCGCTTGGAATGAATGGCAGTGGGGCATTGTTTTCCTCTGCCTCTTCTTCCGCCTTTCTCGCGGCTTCCTCTTCCGCCTTTCTCGCTGCCTCTTCTTCCGCCTTTCTCGCAGCTTCCTCTTCCGCCTTTCTCGCTGCCTCTTCAGCCGCACGGGCTGCGGCCTCCATGGCTTCTTTCTCAGCCTTTGACTTGCGTCCTCTTTTCTTCGGGGCGGGTTTGGGTTCTTCTTGCGGTGTGACTGTTTCCTGGGGAACGATGGGCGGCTCGTCTGTGAAGAGTGGCAAGGATTGCTCGGCAGGCTTGTTCTTCTTCAAGTCGAAATTCTCACCATCCTTCCCGTTCACGGTGTAAACTCGGTCGGTGTCTTTCTTGACAATACGTACGCGCTTGCGCTTGGTAGCCGCACTACTTTTCATTCCTTCAATCTCGGCTTGCTTGTCGAGAATAGAATATATCAGTGTTTCCTGACTGTCGTTTGATTTGTACTCTGCACCTAATTCATTGGCAATGCCCACCAATTCGGGTATGCCTTTCGATAATAAATCGTCTTTGCTGTACATGATAAAATGTAATGTTGATTTGAATAACGGACTTTCAAGAGGTGAAAATCCATGTGGTTTTTGAAAAACTTCTGCAAAGTTAAGTATTTTGCACGAAACAATCCCCTTGTTGAAGTTGATATTTTCACACGATTAGTGGATTTTAACATATGTAGGCTTGTATGCAAAATAATGTTAATTTTCTTTGCGGTCATTTTGAGAATTAATGAATAATGCATATATTTGCAGCAAATATTAGAATAGAAAGTGTGAAAATTGATTCCAGCGAGAAGATGCGAATGATGCTGGATCTTGATTGCGAAAGTAATGTGTCTTTGATTGGAAAAGTAATGATTAAATCATTTGTCAGACAGTTAAGGTAAAAAGTAGAATTCCCATGTGTATCATGTCTTTCATACTTGGCGCGAAGTCGAGCATTCCTATGTCGGCTGGCAAAGGCAGGAATCGTGAAAGGATTTCTTCGCCAATGCGTGAGATGAATTGTGCACTTAGTGAAGGCAAGCAATCAAGAAACCGTGGTATTTATTAATTAGGAAGAAGAACTTAAGAAGAAATCAACAACCAAGAAGAAGAAGAAAACATCGACAAGAAAAGGTCTTTAAGGACACCGGAACAAAACGAATGAAAGGGATGGCATCCATGTCAAGGTGCCTCCGAAAAAACTCTTACTAAAAGTTCCGGATGATTCACAACAACACGTGAACTCCGGATGATACGTCATGTATGTTTAAACCGCCCAAACTTACACCTATGACCAAACCAAAGTTACCTACAAAAAAAATGAAGTTTGCTTCCTATGTGTTGGAAGCAAGATACTTGATTGACAAGATCAAGAACGACAAGAACTTTGTCAATCACTTCTTCTACGATTACAGGGATGACTGTTACAACATCGGTCCTATCTGTAAAATCATCATTTCGTGCTTGAAGAGAAGCTATGGGTGCGACGTCTATTCATATGAAGACATCGGCACCTTCCTCTACGTGAAATTGTGGGACAACGGCACATGGCACAATCTCGACACCTACAGGGAAGAATATGGCTTCTTCACATGGCTTTTCAAGGTGGCCTACAACTTGATGATCAAGAAAGCCGAGGAAATCGGCTATTTCAAGACCAAGCGCAAGCTCACTCCAGGCAACACGCGACTGCTTTCCAACAAGGTTTCTCCTGAAGGATGGGAGATGTATCTTGACGAGTTGATGCCGAAAGGTGCACACTATGAGATGCTGAAACACATTTACGTAAACAGGAGGAAAGCAGACGAAATCATCAAGAAGATGCACCTTGCAGATGAGAAAGAGTACAAGTCTCTTCGCCAACGTGCAGAAAACCACCTCAAGACCATCCTCCTCGAGTCGGAGTGCGACTATGAAGGACTCCTCATCACGGAAAAGTCTCCAAGATGCGTGGTGTGGCATCCCGACTACGAACGGCTTATGGATGAGCATTGCGTGGACAACTCTCTTGACAATCCCATCGGCGACGTGGTGGGACCTTGGCTCTCCGATGCGGAGGTGGAGCGTGAAGCAGGAGCGTACTTGAGCAGATTCGTACACTTCCTCAAGTGGAGCGAGACCGACATCTGTGTCATTCTCGAGCGCTGCAAGGGCACCTCTCCAGAGTCACTGGCCAAGATGCTGGGACGCCGTCGCGACTGGGTGGACACCCGCTATTCACGCCTGAAGAAGAAATTCTTGAAGGCTTTTGATCTCTGGGTCAATCATTTCGAGATTACCCACAAGAAATAACAGCCTTCATTCGTATCGCGGCCGGTCACGCAAGTGACCGGCCGTTTTTGATTGGTTGTACCTTATTGTTTCAAGCCATTCGTTTGATAATCACATAGATGATGACAGGTGCTCCCATAAGAGGTGTGATGGCATTGAGGGGGATTACTCCGCTCTCGCCCGGCAGATAGCAGAGCAAGTTGCAGAACAAGGCCACAACAGCCCCAGTCAATATTGTTGCAGGCAGTAGTTGCCTGTGGTTCTCTGTCATAAGCATCATTCGTGTGATGTGAGGGACTGCCAATCCTATGAAAGCCACTGGGCCGCAAAAGGCGGTGGAGATGGCTGTGAGGAAACCTGTCACCAACAGCAGGTAGTTGCGCACTCTAACCGTGTTGATGCCGAGATTTTCTGCATATTGCTCACCCAAGAGCAAGGCGTTGAGCGGTTTGATGAGCAACAAGGAAGCCACCAATCCCGTCGTGGTAGTGATGAAAAAGATGGGCATGATGTCCATGGTGACACTTCCGAAGTTGCCCATTCCCCATACCGCATATGACTTGACTCCCTCCTCTGTGGCGAAGAAGTTGAGTAGCGATATGACAGATGACGATATGAAGCCTATCATCACGCCGATGATGAGCAACATCACATTGTTGCGTACCATGGATGAGAAGAAAAAGATGATGGCGGTAACCGCCATGGCTCCGATGAACGCTCCTGCAAGAATGGCCGTGAATCCTGTGGCTTCGATAGTCCCTGCCGTCAGCGACCCGCCCATGAGCAGCATGACGAGTGCCACGCCCAAGCCTGCTCCACCGCTGATGCCAAAGATGGAAGGACCCGCCAGCGGGTTCTTGAATGCAGTTTGCAGCATGAGTCCACTGGCCGACAGTGCTCCTCCGCAGAGAGATGCCGTGATGGCTTGAGGCAAGCGGCTTTCAAGGATGATGAATCGCCATGAGTCATGGGTGGTTTCACCACCCGACAAAATGTGCAGCACCTCCTTGGCGGGGATGCTGATAGAGCCGCAAAGCAGGTTGAGCAAGAAAAGGGTGGCTGCAGCCAAGGCGGCCAACAAGCAATACTTCACACCTTTCATAGTAAGGGCTAAATGGGATTATTCCGACACTGGGGAGTAATACTTCGGTGCTCCCAACCCTAGTCCGGGGTGTAGCAAGGTGATGTAGTCGCGCAAGAGATAGTCGGGTCTGAATGGCACTTCTTCAAAATAGGGCACCTTTTGTGTGTCCACATACCAAGTGTGATGCTGTTTGAACGCTTTCATCTCCTTGTATCCTGAATACTCGGAAGCAAGTTGCTTATAAGTAAGTTTGCCCGAACCGAAATAATTGAAGAGCCATACGTCTGCATCACCAGCTTTGTCGAGTACTGTTTCAAATGTCATGGAAAGGCTTCCGCTGTGAGTGTCGTTGCTCCATGCATACTTGCCGTTGGCATCGGCAATGATGCCGCTGACGGTGCTTTTCCCCCCGGGCACATACCATGTGGAACCTGTGAGTTTCTCCGTGATGATGGATGGTGAGCCATTTGCTTGTTTGGCAATGGATTTCAAGGCGTGGTAGCAGGAATCCACGACGTGGAAAAGAGAGTCGGCTTGGTGTTCCCTCCCCAGCAAAAGCCCATAGAATTTCATCCATTCGGCACGCGCCAGGGCAGAAGGTTCCATATAGTCGGCGCATTCCAACAGAGGAATGCCTATTCCATCAAGACGTCCGTAACCACCAGAATTCTCAAAAGGCGAGAGCATGAGCAAGTCGGGTTTCAGGTCAACTATCTTCTCAACGATGGGGTTCATGCCGTTGCCGCAGTCTGCTATCCGTCCTTCAGCAACACCTTTCTTCACGTAAGGTACAAGGATGTATTTCAAGTCGGCCACTCCTGCAAGTTGGGTCTCGGCATCAAGCCATCCCATCAGTTGGCAGTGAGAGGTGTTGAAAACGATGTTCTTCTCTGTGGGGACACGCACCAACGTGCCTTCGGGAATGGGCGAGGGGAGCGGGGCGTCTTTTTTCACAAGGACATAATTGTGGAGCGTCTTGCCTTCCTGCCACGGGTTGTCAATGGACACGATGGTGTAATCGTCGTATTTGACGATATGCAGCAGGCGGGCATATTTCATAGGTATGGTGTCTCCATCCACGCCTGTCAGGGTTGTGCTTCTTTCACTTTTGCATGAGGCCAGCGCAATGATGACCGACAAGAGAAAAAGAAGAGTTCGGGAAGGTGTCATTGGTCGAGTTTCTGAAAGACGGAGTTGTTGGATTTGTATTCCGGTACTATTTCTTTCATCTTTGCCACTATTTGCATTTCATTGTAAGTGTTGGCAATGGCTATCAGTTGCTCTATCTCTTTCCTGACGCCTGAATAGTCGTATTCTCGTACCTCGGCAATCCTGATTTTTTCATGGAAGCTAGGCTTGGTGTTCTCTTCTGTGGACAACAGTTCCTCGTAGAGTTTTTCCCCGGGGCGCAAGCCTGTGTATTTGATTTCAATGTTCTTCGCTCCACTCAGTTTGATCATGTTTTTTGCCAACTCTGAAATCTTGACAGGCTCCCCCATGTCGAAGACGAATATTTCACCACCTTTCCCGTGGGTGCCAGCCTCAAGCACCAGTTTGCATGCTTCGGGAATGAGCATGAAGAATCGGATGATGCGCTCGTCGGTGACGGTGACCGGTCCTCCAGCCTTGATTTGCTTCTCGAACAAAGGGATGACGGAGCCGTTTGACCCCAGTACGTTTCCGAAACGCGTGGTGACAAATTGAGTCACGCCTTGTATCTCGCCTTTCTTGATGGCTTTGTCCAGACTTTGCACATAAATCTCGCAAATTCGTTTGGAGCAACCCATCACATTGGTGGGATTGACGGCTTTGTCGGTGGAAAGCATGACAAATTTCTTCACGCCGTATTTGACGCTTAAGTCGGCAATGACCATTGTCCCATAGATGTTGTTCTGAACACTCTCGCTGGGGTTGTCTTCCATCATTGGTACATGCTTGTAAGCAGCAGCATGGAACACGTAGTCGGGGTGGAATTGTTGGAAGATATACTCCATGCGGGAAGCATTGGATATGGAAGCCACCACTGTGCTGGTCTTGATGTTTGGCCATTCTTTCTGCATCATCAGGCGGATGTCGTGCTGAGGTGTTTCCGCCGAGTCGATCAGCATCATCTCTGCAGGACTGTAAGCGCTGATTTGCCTTACTATTTCCGAACCGATGGAGCCGGCCGAGCCCGTGACAAGTATTTTCTTTCCCGTCAGCATCTGGCCCACTTTCTCCATATCCACTTGTATCTCGTCGCGTGGGAGCAGGTCTTCCACGCTGATGGCTTTGAGTTGCACATTGGTAAAGTCGGAATCCTTGGTCCACTCCTTCGTGCCTTCCACAATGAAAATCTTGATGCCAAGGTCGATGAGAACTTTTTGCAATTCCTTGTTTTTGCGAAACCTTGCCGTTTGGAGGGGTGAAATCAAGACCACCTGTATGCCTTTTTCCTCTAGTATGTTCTGCAGGTTGTCGTTGATGATATACACCTTTTCGCCCATCAACAGTTTTCCCTTGTAATCCTTGTCGCTGGTGAGAAAACCGCGTAGAGAGTAGTTGGCTTCTTTTTGGTTGCGTATGTTCTTGGCCAATCCCACGCCTCCGTCACCTACACCGTAAATGAGGGTTCTTTGGGCTTTTTCCCGTTTGTAGGATACGTCGAAAATGGTTTTAACCCAGACACGCCATATCCACATAAGGATCATGGCCAAGATGTACATAGCCAATATTTGCCTTCCTCGCAAAGGGACGAACAATCCTTTGTGGAAAATCTCCTTGAATCCCACGTGGAGCCACGCAATGGGGAAATGCATGACCTCCGCTATCACGCATGACAACAACATGGCATAGAACACATGCCTGAGGTCTACGAATGAAGAATATCTCACCACCCCGGCATAGGTGTGGAACACCTTGAACCCAATGAGGTTGAAAATCATGTAGATGAGTATGGTTCTCGATGCTGCTCCGAAATGGGTGATGATGGAATCCGCACTAGTGAAGAGCAGGAGCACGAAGATTCCTGATAGATAGCAGATAAGGCAGTCGAGTGCCAATACGGTCCAATAGGGTAGGGCTTTCTTGGTGAAATACCATTCAAGAAGTTTGTTATAAGGCTTCTTGAGGTCGGCAATGATGGCTGAGAGATTTTTGTTCATTATTCAACACAATCTTTCAGGATGGATATGACACGCTCTACGTCATTGTCGGTGACACATGGCCCGGAAGGCAGGCAGAGGCCTTTCCTGAAAAGTCGCTCACAAGTGCCATCCACAAATGCTGGCGCATCTTTATAAAGAGGTTGTGTATGCATGGGGCGCCATAAAGGTCTGCTTTCAATGCCTTGTGCGGCCAATGCATCCATGGCTTTCATGACAATGTCGCAGGGCTCGATGGCCTCTCCTGGGGCATAAGGGCGCCTGCTCTCTTCTGTCTCGAATGTGATGGTGCTCAACCAGTAGTTGGGGTTCATATAGCTTTCGGGCTCCACATGCATCCTTATCCTCTCATTTTCGGCAAAAGCATCGGCATACATCTTTGCTATATGGCGATGGTGTGAAAGATGTTCGTCAATGATGGTCATTTGGCCTCGCCCTATTCCTGCGCACACATTGCTCATGCGGTAATTGAACCCTACTTCCTTGTGGAGGTAGTATGGTTTCGGCTCTCTTGCCTGTGTGGCATAATACATCACTTTTTCCTTCGTCTTCTTGTCGGGGCATATCAAAGCCCCCCCGCCGGAAGTGGTGATCATCTTGTTGCCATTGAAACTCATGATGCCGAAACGGCCGAAGGTGCCTGTCATCCTGCCTTTGTAGAGAGAACCGAATGCTTCTGCGGAGTCTTCGATGACGGGTATGTCATAACGGTTGGCTATCTCCATCAGCTCATCAATGTATGCTGGCATGCCATACATGTACACAGGTACGATGGCTTTGGGTTTTTTGCCTGTGGCTTTGATTCGTTGCTTGATGGCATCCTCCAACTTGTTTGGGTCGATGTTCCAGGTTTTCTCTTCTGAACCGACAAAGACAGGAGTGGCTCCAAGGTAGAGTGCGGGGTTGCAGGAAGCGGCGAATGTGAAACTTTGGCATATCACCTCGTCTCCTTTTCCAATCCCTAACGATACCATAGCAAGATGCACGGCGGCTGTACCTGATGCGAGTGCGACAACTTTTTTTCCCTCGCCGGCAAATTTTTCCAAGTCAGCCTCAAAAGCATCTACATTTGGACCAAGAGGGACTACCCAGTTGGTGTCGAACGCCTCTTTGATGTATTTCATCTCGTTACCGCTCATATGCGCAAGACAAAGGTAAACTCTATCCATATTGTTGATGTTGTGCAAATTAGACAATTTCTTATATGCACGACGACTGCCTGCCAATGGCAATCACGGCATTTTATGAGTGCAAAGTTAAGAAAAAAAAGTGAACTTGCGTGTATTTCTCTTCAAAAAAATATTGCTTTTGTTGTTTGTTTGATGCAGAATCTTTCTCGTTTCTAGACAAAAATGTAAAAACTAATTCTATTTTTCAAGTGATGCGAAGAGAGGTTACACCTTAATTTATTTTTGTCCAACTTCATCACCATTCTTTTGAAATGGAGCGCAAAAGAAGAAATAATACGCCATAAATGCAAATTTTCGCATGAAAACACCATTTTCTTTCAATTTCATTTCACCAACTCATGAAAAAAGACTACCTTTGCATGTTATTTTTAGAAACATCATCTTGATTTTTCGTAAAACTTATATTTTAAACATTTCGCTATGTCAAACAACAAGGAAAAACTCTTCACCGAGTTTCAAGCTCCTACCACCCAAGAATGGCTCGACAAGATCCAGGTGGACTTGAAAGGGGCAGACTTCAACAAGAAACTAGTGTGGAGAACCAATGAGGGATTCAACGTCCAGCCTTTCTATCGCAGGGAAGACGTGTTGAAACTCAAGACACCCGAGTCCCTCCCCGGCGAATTTCCATTTGTCAGGGGAAACCACAAGGACGACAACACATGGTATGTAAGGCAGGACATCTTTGCCGATGACGCTCAGAAGGCCAATGCCAAGGCACTCGACATCCTCAACAAGGGTGTTGACTCGCTAGGTTTCTGCATTCCGGGCGACAAGGTTGACGCCGCCTTCATCGACACATTGCTTTCCGGCATCCTCTGCGAGTGCGTAGAAGTGAATTTCTGCACTTGCAAGTCTCACACGTTGGAGTTGGTGAACATTCTCAAGGCCTATTTCGAGGAGAAAGGCTATGACAAGGAGAAACTCGTGGGCAGCATCGATTTCGACCCAATAGAGAAACTGGTTGTCAAGGGCAAGAACGTTCTGAAAGTGCTTGATGACGCTCCCAAAATCGTGGAGGCGCTCAAGGACTATCCAAAATTCAGGTGCATCACAGTCAACTCTGTGGCACTCAACAACGCCGGCGCATACATCGTCCAGGAGTTGGGCTATGCAATGGCCTGGGGCAATGAATATTTGCAGCAACTCACTGACGCAGGCATCGACATCGACCTCGCCGCCAAGAAGGTCAAGTTCAACATGGGTGTGAGTGAGAACTATTTCATGGAGTTGGCCAAGTTCCGCGCCGCACGTCTGCTTTGGGCCCAGATTGTGAAACAATACGAGCCAAAATGCGACTGCGCTTGCAAGATGGTTGTCAACGCCATCACTTCGGAATACAACCAAACCCTCTTCGACAGTTACGTCAATCTGCTGCGCTCACAGACGGAAGCCATGAGCGCCACCCTTGGAGGCATCCATTCGCTGGTGGTAACACCGTTTGACTTGCCTTATGAACAGCCCAACGACTTCTCTGAGCGCATCGCCCGCAACCAGCAGCTCCTTCTCAAGGAAGAGTGCCATTTCGGACAGGTCGTCGACCCGGGAGCAGGTTCTTATTACATCGAGCATCTCACCAACAGCCTTGCCCAGGAGGCATGGAAAATCTTCCTGCAAGTGGAGGAGGATGGTGGGTTCCTCGAGGCAGCCAAGGCAGGGAAGATACAAGATGTCATCAATGCCACCAACGCCAAGCGACATGCAGATGCCGCAAAGAGGAAGGAATTCATCCTTGGCACCAACCAATTCCCCAACTTCATTGAGAAGTCGGATGGCAAGACACCCCGCAAGGCTTGCTGTGGTTGTGCTGAAAAGGAGGAAGGTGAGTTCAAGTCGGTGAGTTCCACCAGGCTTGCCGCCGATTTCGAGGATTTGCGCATCCATACGGAAAACACCCGTGTTCCGGTGGCGTTCATGCTCACCATTGGCAACCTGGCCATGCGTCAGGCTCGCGCACAGTTCTCATGCAACTTCCTCGCTTGTGCCGGTTACAAGGTGATAGACAATTTGGGCTTCAAGACCGTGGAAGAAGGTGTGGATGCCGCTCTCGAGGCAGGTGCCGACATCGTGGTGATTTGCTCCAGCGATGACGAGTATGCCGAGTATGCCATCCCAGCATTCAAGTATCTTGACGGTCGTGCCATGTTCGTGGTGGCAGGAGCTCCTGCTTGCATGGAGGATCTCAAGGCCGCAGGAATCGAGAACTTCGTCCATGTGCGTTGCAACGTTCTGGACACGCTTAAGGAATATAATGCCAAGTTGGGAATTTAAATAGTCGAAAGTCATGAGAAAGAATTTTAAAGACATTGATATATATGCTGGCATTCAGCCGCAAAATGGTGCTGAGTGGCAGACAGCCAACGGCATTGACTACAACTGGAAGACACCTGAGCATATTGAGGTGAAACCAGTATACACCAAGGAGGACCTCGAAGGCATGGAGCATCTCGACTTCGCCGCCGGCATACCGCCTTACCTTCGCGGACCGTATTCCATGATGTATCCCTTCCGCCCCTGGACCATTCGCCAATATGCAGGATTCTCCACCGCAGAGGAGTCGAACGCTTTCTATCGCCGCAACCTTGCTTCTGGACAGAAGGGTTTGTCGGTGGCTTTCGACCTTCCCACACACCGTGGCTACGACCCCGACAATGCACGTGTCGTTGGCGATGTGGGAAAAGCCGGTGTTTCCATCTGTAATGAGGAGAACATGAAAGTGCTCTTCTCGGGCATACCACTCAACAAGATGTCGGTGTCGATGACGATGAACGGTGCCGTGCTGCCCATCCTCGCTTTCTATATCGTGGCAGGATTGGAGCAGGGAGCCAAGTTGGAGGAAATGGCAGGAACGATTCAGAACGACATCCTAAAGGAGTTCATGGTGCGCAACACCTATATCTATCCGCCTGCATTCTCGATGAAGATCATCGCCGACATTTTTGAGTTCACCTCTCAGAAAATGCCAAAGTTCAACTCCATCTCCATCTCCGGCTACCATATGCAAGAGGCAGGTGCCACTGCCGACATCGAGCTGGCTTACACCTTGGCCGACGGCATGGACTACATCCGCACAGGTGTGAACGCCGGAATCGACGTTGATGCATTCGCACCACGCCTGTCGTTCTTCTGGGCCATCGGCATGAACCACTTCATGGAGATTGCCAAGATGCGTGCCGGACGCCTGCTCTGGGCTAAGATAGTGAAGAGCTTCGGGGCCAAGAACCCCAAGTCGCTGGCACTGCGCACCCACTCCCAGACTTCTGGATGGTCGCTCACCGAACAGGATCCCTTCAACAATGTGGGACGTACCTGCATCGAGGCCATGGCAGCCGTGCTCGGACATACACAGTCGTTGCACACCAACGCCCTTGACGAGGCCATCGCACTGCCAACCGACTTCTCGGCTCGCATTGCCCGCAACACCCAGATCTACATCCAGAACGAGACCAAGGTGTGCAAGCAAATCGACCCGTGGGCTGGTTCCTACTACGTGGAGACTCTCACCAACGAATTGGTCCACAAGGCATGGGAGCACATCCAGGAGATTGAGAAACTTGGAGGTATGGCCAAGGCCATCGAGACCGGTATTCCCAAGATGCGTATCGAAGAGGCAGCAGCCCGCACCCAGGCGCGTATCGACTCAGGTGTGCAAACCATCGTCGGCACCAACAAGTATCGTCTGGACCACGAAGATCCCATCGACATCCTCGAGGTGGACAACACCGCCGTGCGCAAGCAGCAGGAAGAGTCCTTGGCCGAGGTTCGTGGCTCTCGCGACGAGGCCGCTTGCCAGGAGGCACTCAAAGCCATCACTGCTTGCGTGCGCGACTTCAACGAGGGACGCAAGAGCAAGGACAACTTGCTTGACTTGGCTGTCAAGGCAGCCCAACTCAGGTGCACCTTGGGTGAGATAAGCGATGCCTGCGAGGAAATCGTGGGACGTTACAAAGCAATAATCAGAACTATTTCAGGCGTGTATTCATCAGAAAGCAAAAACGACTCCGACTTTGAGAAAGCTTGCGAGTTGACAGAGGAGTTTGCCAAGAAAGAAGGCCGTCGCCCGCGTATCTTTGTTGCAAAGATGGGACAGGATGGTCACGACCGTGGCGCCAAAGTGGTGGCTACGGGTTATGCCGACTGTGGCTTCGACGTGGACATGGGGCCGCTCTTCCAAACTCCGGCAGAGGCTGCCAGAGAGGCAGTGGAGAACGACGTGCACATCGTGGGAGCGTCGTCGCTTGCAGCAGGACACAAGACCTTGATTCCACAACTCATCGAAGAGTTGCGCAAACTTGGCCGTGAGGACATCATGGTGATTGCCGGCGGTGTCATCCCTGCCCAGGATTACGACTTCCTCTACAAGGCCGGCGTGGCTGCCATCTTCGGCCCGGGCACTTCTGTGGCGAAAGCCGCCGTGGAAATGATGAACATCTTGCTCGACAAGTAGGACAAACCCGACTAGATTCATTCAAGGCCATTGACCGTGTCCACACGGTTCAGTGGCCTTGATGCTTCATACGCTTTTGGTTATCCAAGGAGCCGTTTTTTTTGCCCGGCAAAACGAAGCCCCCAAGCCATGGAATAATTTGCATCTTTAGCAAATCATTCGTATTTTTGCAAACGCTTTTGGCTTTGGCGATTATGGCTTTGTCAATTGGAATCGAAAATAATTAATCTATTTATTTTGCGCTTCGCTCGGTTTGCACTATCTTTGCACAATCATACTAAACCATACCACATTTTATAAAATGGAAAGACTGAAAAAAATCCTGCCCGACATCATTGCTGTCGTGGCTTTCGTGTTCATCGCATTTGCCTATTTCTACCCTGCCGACACAGAAGGGAGGATACTCTACCAGCATGACACCGCCGCAGGAAGAGGGGCTGGACAAGAGGCGCTGGAATACTACCAGAAGACTGGGGAACGCACACGCTGGACAAACGCCACCTTTGGCGGAATGCCTACCTACCAGACCTCACCGTCGTATAGCAGCACCGATATCCTCTCGCAGGTGGTCAAAGCCTACCATCTTTGGCTTCCAGACAATGTGTGGTATGTCTTTGTCTATCTCTTGGGCTTCTACATCCTTATGCGAGCCTTCAATTTCCGACCTTTGCTCGCGTCGCTTGGAGCCATCGTGTGGGCCTTCTCCAGTTATTTCTTCATCATCATTGCGGCAGGACATATCTGGAAAGTGTGGGCGTTAGCCTACCTGCCACCGATGATAGCGGGCATCGTCTTGGCCTATCGAGGGAAATACATGTGGGGCCTGGTGGTGACGGCACTTTTCGCCGCCTTTGAGGTGAACGCCAATCACGTTCAGATGACCTACTACTACCTCTTCATCATTTTCTTCATGATTGTCGCCTTCCTCGTGGAAGCCATCCGTGAAAAACAAATGGCCCGCTTCCTCAAGGCTTCCGCCGTATGTGCCGTGGCTGCTGCCATAGGCATTTGCATGAACATTTCCAACCTCTATCATACATGGCAGTACTCCAAGGAGTCGATGCGCGGAAAGAGTGAGCTGGTGAAGGAGAACAGCGCCAACCAGACCGATAGCGGATTGGAGCGCGACTACATCACCCAATGGAGTTATGGCATCGGAGAGACATGGTCGCTGCTCATCCCCAACGTCAAGGGTGGCGCATCCGTACCACTGAGCAACAGTGAGAAGGCAATGGAAAAGGCCAATCCGCAATATTATGACCTTTATCAACAAATAGGCCAATATTGGGGCGAACAACCGGGGACGAGCGGTCCCGTCTATGTGGGAGCCTTCATCGTCATGCTTTTCATCCTGGGATTGTTCATTGTGAAAGGACCGATGAAATGGGCGTTGCTGGCAGTCACCATCCTGTCCATCATGCTATCATGGGGAAAGAACTTCATGGGGCTCACCGATTTCTTCATCGACCATTTCCCCATGTATTCCAAATTCCGCACCGTGGCATCCATACTCGTCATAGCCGAATTCACCATACCGCTGCTCGCCATGATGGCCCTCAAGCAAGTCTTTGACGAACCGGAAAAGCTGAGGGAAAACCGCAAAAAAATATTACTCAGTGCCTTTCTGACAGGAGGTGCATGTCTCTTGTTTGCGCTCTTCCCCACGCTTTTCTTCTCAGACTTTGTGTCATCTGCAGAGATGGAATCCCTTCAACAATTCCCCGCCGACCAACTTGCTCCTTTCCTTGCCAACCTTCGCGAGGTGCGACAGGTCCTTTTCACCTCTGATTGTTGGAATTCTTTCATCGTCATCGTATTGGGAACCATTGCACTGCTTGTCTACAAGCCAAACAAGGTGAAAGCCGCCAGCGTTGTGGCAATGATTATCATTATCTGCCTCGTTGACATGTGGATGGTGAACAAACGTTACCTTAATGATGGCATGTTCGTTTCCAGCATGGTCAAAGAGACACCGCAACAGAAGACGGAGACCGACAACACCATCTTGCAAGATAAATCGCTCGATTATCGTGTGCTCAATTTCGCCACTAACACTTTCAACGAGAACGAAACCTCTTTCTATCACAAGAGCGTGGGTGGCTACCATGCAGCCAAGTTGCGCCGCTACCAAGAAATGATAGAAGCGTATATCGGCCCTGAGATGCAAGCAGCAATGCCGGCCATTGGAGAACAACAGGGCGATTTCACCAAGATTCCTGGCGACTCGATATTCCCCGTCATCAACATGCTCAACACCAAGTATTTCATTTTGCCCTTGCAGGGTGGGCAGACAGTGCCGCTGGTCAACCCCTACGCCTTCGGCAACGCATGGGTGGTCGACAAGGTGGAGTATGCCGCCAATGCCAATGAGGAAATAGAACGTGTAGGCAGGATAGACCTTCGCAAGACGGCGGTGGCTGACCAACAATTCAAGGATTGTCTGGGCGAGAGCGTGGCTCAGGACTCTACCTCAAAGGTGACCATCAACACCTATGAGCCCAACCATCTCACCTACACCGCAGAGACAGGAAAGGGAGGTGTCGTGGTCTTTTCGGAAATCTACTATCCGGGATGGACAGCGACGGTAGATGGCAAGCCTGCCACACTGGGTAGGGTGAACTACATCCTACGTGCCTTGCGCCTCGAACCAGGCAAGCATGAGGTGGTGCTCGATTTCCATCCCGCGTCAATCGCCACCACGGAGGGCATTGCCAAAGTAGCCGGAATCCTCCTCATCCTAGCCTTGCTTGCGGCATGCTATATGGAATACCGAAAGAGGTCTGGAAAGGCTGAAACCGACTTGGATAAAGGACAAGAAGAGAAGACAAAACAGATACAACCTTCTGGTCGTAACGAGGACGAGTTGGTGAAAAAGGTGGCTAAACTTATCGATGGCTATCGTGAGCGTACTCGTAAGAGCAAGCCGTCTGTCACCATCACCAAATCCACCAATTTCAAACGGCATCTACATTTTGACGGAATAGACCTGGCCGAAATCATGGTGCTCTTGGAAAAGGAATTCAACGTGGAAATACCTGTTGATTCACCGTTTAATAAAAGATCGGCCGATGATACAGACTTAACCGTGGGTGAATTGCTCGCTGAATATGGATTGATAAAGAAATCAAAGGGTAAGAATAACTGACAATAAAGAAAACAACTGTTAGAAGCTTCATTCAACACTAAAATTTCTTATCATCAATCATGCAGAAACTGCTCTCCCTTCCTCCAAACCTGGTGGGGTGCTTCCACCAAATCACAGGATATGACCCGCAACAATGGTTTTGTACCAACGACCCTGTTGGGTGCAAACTCGGAAGTGGGGGAGGAACGACATGGTTGCTAAGGCAATGTCACAAGGCGGAAGCCCCGGGAACCGACTTCATGCAATGGCTCGCTTCCGACAGACGCTTGTTGCTCCATGCAGGGGGGCAGAGCAGAAGGCTCCCGTCGTATGCACCGTCAGGGAAAGTGCTCACACCCATTCCCGTGTTCAGATGGGAGAGAGGGCAGAAACTATCTCAAGACCTCTTGTCGCTTCAAGTACCACTTTACGAACGTATCATGAGTGCGGCACCAGAAAGCCTGCACACCATGGTGGTGAGTGGCGACGTGTTCATCCGTACCACCAAACCGCTACCGGAAATCCCAGAGGCCGACGTGGTGTGTTTCGGACTATGGCTCAGCGACGATGTCGCCACTTCGCACGGAGTGTTCGTGGCCGACCGTCATAATCCTTCAATGCTGAAGTGCATGCTGCAAAAGCCTTCCATCGCAGAACTCAGCCAGTTGCGTCACGACCATTATTATCTCACCGACATCGGTGTGTGGCTGTTCAGCGACAAGGCCATGAGCGTGTTGATGAAACACTGTGAGCGCGACGGGGAGGTGGTGGAATATGACATGTACACCACTTTCGGCGGGGCTTTGGGCACACATCCCGTCATTGCCGACAAGGACGTAAACGCACTAAAGGTGGCTGTTCTGCCATTGCCAGGCGGAGAGTTCTATCATTATGGAACAAGTCACGAACTCATCTCTTCCACATTGGCCATACAAAACCTGGTGAACGACCAAAGGGAAATCATGCACAAGTCAAGGAAGCCACACCCATCCATCATCGTGCAGAACGCGCAGGTGTGGGTGAAATATGGTCTTGACAACCAAAACCTATGGATTGAAAACAGTTGTATCTCAGAGCAATGGATGCTCTCGCGTGACAACATCGTGACAGGTGTGCCGGAAAACAACTGGCGGTTGAGACTCGAACCTTTGCAATGCATCGACATCGTCCCGGTGGGGGACGACCAATGGGTGGTGAGACCCTATGGATATAATGACTTGTTCCGTGGCGAACTGACCGACCCTCACACCATCTTCATCGGTGAGCCTTTTGCAGACTGGGCGAAACGGCGAGGTCTTGACATCTCGTCCATAGAGGGAAAGGAAGACTTGCAGAAAGCAAAGATTTTCCCCGTGGTGGACAACGTGCGCGACATGGGTTTGGTGCTGCGTTGGATGCTTTCCGAACATTGGCAGGATGGTGGCAAAATGATTTGGAATGACGCGAAGAAGATGAGTGCAGACGAAATCTCTCTCAACGCCAACCTTGCCAGACTGACGCAGCAGAGAAAGGAGAACCGTATGTTCAACTGGCCTTTCATTGCGAATAATTACCAACATAGCATCTTTTACCAAGTTGACCTCGACGACGCGGCAACCGACTTTGCTCGTGCACACATCGCCGAACCACACCCCATCCCGGAGGATGAGCCATTGATGACAAGGATACATGACGCGATGTTCAGGGCGAGGCTGCGTTCACTCAAGGGCTTCTCCGGCGAGGAACAGGAAGTGAAGGCCTTCCAATTGCTCAAGGACGGACTGACCGCTACTGCACTTGCTGTCAAGCAGCAACCTGTCATGTCGGTCTATGCCGACCAAATCGTGTGGGGGAGAAGTCCCGTGCGTATCGACATCGCCGGTGGTTGGACAGACACGCCGCCTTTCTGCCTTATGGAAGGTGGAGACGTGGTGAACATCGCAATCGAGCTCAACGGCCAACCTCCCATACAGGCTTATGTGCGACCTTCGAAAGAATTCAAGGTGGTACTCCGCAGCATCGACCTCGGCGCTGCGGAAACAGTGACATCTTACGAACAACTGGCCGACTTTCACCATGTAGGAAGTCCCTTCTCCATACCCAAGGCGGCAATGGTGCTGGCGGGTTTCCAACCCGGATTCTCCACATTGGCATACAATTCGTTGGAAGAACAACTCCGGGCATTCGGGTGTGGCATCGAACTGACGCTCCTCTCTGCCATACCTGCCGGCAGTGGCTTGGGAACAAGTAGTATTCTCGCTGCAACCGTCCTGGGGGCGCTCAACGACTTCTGCGGTCTGATGTGGGACAAGCAGGAGATAGGTTACCGCACACTCGTGCTCGAGCAGTTGCTCACCACGGGCGGTGGATGGCAAGACCAATTCGGAGGATTGCTGCAAGGAGTGAAACTGCTGCAGACACCAAGTGGCTTCAGCCAATGTCCCACCGTCAGATGGTTGCCATCGGAAATATACACGCAGCCCGACTACAAGTCGTGCCACCTACTTTTCTATACCGGCATTACGAGAACGGCGAAAAACATACTGACGGAAATCGTGAGGAGGATGTTCCTCAACAACCATGACCAATTGCAGTTGCTGCGCTCCATGAAAGAGCACGCCATCGACATGTATGAAGCCATCCAACGCAACGAATTCACAAGGATGGGAAAACTCGTGGCGAAGACCTGGGAGCAGAACCAACTCCTTGACAGCGGCACCAATCCTCCAGAGGTGGAGAAACTCACCAGGATGATTCACGACTATTGCCTTGGATATAAACTACCTGGGGCCGGTGGCGGTGGATATCTCTACATGGTGGCTAAAGACCCTGAAGCAGCAGCACGTGTCCGACAGACTCTTCTTGCCAACCGCCTGAACAGCAATGCAAGGTTTGTTGATATGCAACTCAGCTGCACAGGATTGCAAGTCAGCAGAAGCTAATGATTCTACGAAGAGCCATTTGGGTCTTATAAGACTTATATGCCTTGGATGTTCAAAAATTGGCACGTTTTTTGCATTGATATGGGTAAAAAAGGAGGCATATCATGGCATTTATTGACTATTACAAGATTCTGGGTGTCGACAAGAACATCCCCCAGAATGAAGTGAAAAAGGCTTATTTGAAAAGAGCCAAGCAATTCCATCCCGACCTTCATCCCGA
This sequence comes from Prevotella sp., assembly GCA_017524385.1. Taxonomy (GTDB): domain Bacteria; phylum Bacteroidota; class Bacteroidia; order Bacteroidales; family Bacteroidaceae; genus Prevotella. Next base: position 24,876 of record JAFWSS010000005.1, on the reverse strand, counting down.
CGACCCGAAGGCGAAGGCCAAGTTCCAGGCCCTCAACGAGGCTTATGAGGTCATTGGCGACCCAGAGAAACGTGCGAAATATGACAAGTATGGCGAACAATGGCGTCAAGCCGAGGCTTTCGAGAATGCTGGCGGAGGCGGCCAATACTGGCAGTCGGGTGGTGGAGGGTCGCCCTTCGACGGTTTCGACTTCTCCGTCTTCAGTCAAGGAGGTGGGGGCTTCAGCAGCTTTTTCGAGCAGATTTTCGGGAATAGAGGTGGGTCGTCACGGCGTCAATCCACTTCGCGTCAAGGTAAGGGAGAAATGATGGCCAGTATGGACATTGATTTATATACCGCTTTGTTAGGTGGCGAGGTGATTGTTGCCCTCAGCAACGGTTCGAAAATCAAGCTCAAGGTGAAGCCCGAGACCCAGAACGGGACCAAGGTGAGGATCAAGGGCAAGGGTATGGACCGAGGGGATGGTACTTTTGGCGACCTTATCATCACCTACAATGTAAAGTTGCCCACCAATCTCACCGAGCGGCAACGGCAGCTCATCAGGGAATTGCAACAGGCGCGATAAAAAATGTGAGAAAAAGAATGAAATGTAATATGACAAAAGCCATCGTCTAGAGCGATGGCTTTTGTCATGGAAGGAATGTCATGGGTCGGGTGGTGTGCAAGTGATGCCCCAATTATCTATATACCATTTATTTGTATCTGGGTCATATTTCTTTTCACATTGATTCTCCACAGCATCTTCAATATCGTCGGGCAGGTTGCAGAAGAAATCGATACCGGTCAGTTCTTCCAGTTTGTCTATGGATATGGCGTAGTCGCCATAGTTTTTGTTTTTGTCACTCACGTTTTCATGTACAGTCCAAAGTCCGATGGCTTTGTAACTGTTGTCTTCCTTGTCATATGACAGAATGGCCATGTAGAAATATTTGGGCACAAGCAGCTTGTTGTTGCATTTCTCTTCGTAAACTTGGTCGCTGCGGATGGTGGCTGCCTTGACCACATAGAGCGTGTCGCAATTGTCTGACCAGCCATGGACCAAACTTTCCAAATTGCTCCACAATCCACCATTATGATTCTGCCACTGGGGTTGCATGTTGCTCAAGAAGAATGTCTGGGAGTTCTGGTCATTCGAACATAAACGGTCGGCCGAGGGACACAGATGACCACGCGAGAAGCCTGATTTGCTGTAATCATTAAGAGTAGAACGATATTGGGGGGCTATCTCCGGGTCCTCCCTGAAGTCATCTTGGCGTACCACCGAATCTCCTCTGAAATTATTACCTGAATGTAACTCATAACATGTCCAACGATTGGCCTTGTCGGCATAGCTCCATTCCAGACTGTAGGTGATGCCATAGTCTTCGGTCGACTTGATGATGAGTTGGTTCATGGTGGAGTCAGCGGCAAGATGGGGATATTCCAGAAGTTTGGCGCGGTAGAGGTTGCGGTTGGTGTTGTTGTCGGTGACGACACCGCCGCCGCCAAGGTATTCATGCACCTCCACTTTAGTGGCCAGGTAGTCTTTCGACTTGCCGTTCTTAAGATAGACTTTCACGCCATATCTCAGGTTGAAAATGACTTGGACACGGTCGAATTGGTCATCGGTATATCTCACCTCGGAGCCATCCTGCAACGTGATGACCACGGTGTCTCTCTCTTCCTGTGCCATTGCCGTGAGTGAGGTCAGCAGCGTGGCGAGTATGATGATATATCTTTTCATTGTTTTTCCTCCTCGTTATCTGATGACCATTTTATTGCCTGATTTCACATAAACGCCTTTGGGTAGCTTGCCTTTGGAGGTGCTAACCATTTGGCCTCCGATGTTGTAGATGGGTCCGTCGGAAGATTCACCGTCGAGAGTGGCTGTGGTGATGTTGGTCATCACACCGTCGACGAAGATGTTGGCGGGTTGTGTGTTCGTTGTCTGGAAATAGGCGCGGAACGCTTTCAACTCGTTAGTGACGTTGGGATAGTAGAGCGTGTTGTTGTTGCCGAGGAAGAGTACGCTGGTATCGCCGGCATAGAGCGTGGTGGGTTCGTAGATGCCCACCATCTCATAAGTGCCGAAGATAATTGGTGAAAGGCCACTTTGGATATTGGCTCCTTGAACGGTGATTTCATCAACCTCTTCGACGGGGAATACGAGGTAAGGAACACCGGCCTGAAGGTCTTTCACAGAGGTGAACTCCAGACTGTTGTCGGCGGCATTGTAGCCTGTGAACTCAGCCAGTTTGGCAGAAGACACGATGTCGGAGAAACAAAAGATGTCGAAGGGCAGGCAGAGCGTGTTCCATGTATTGGTGACAAGGTTCCTGTCAATGGTGACGTTGACCAACCTGTCGTCATAGCTGCCAATGGTGGCCAAATTGGTATGGAGTGTCTCACCCAATGCGATTTCGGGAACAATCTCATCGATTTGTGTGTAATGGAGGACCGAACAGCTACCGTCCTCGGAGGCATCCAGAATGCCGGCGACATTGAACGTCCTTCCCCTGAGGTCGTCGGGGATGTTGTCACTCATTCCGAAATAGTTGTCCAAGGCGATTGTCTGCCCCTCGCTTCCCATAAAATAACCTTGGTCGTCGATGCCGATGGTGACATTTTCCACCGCCACATAGTCGGCGCGGTGGGTCACGTCTGCCAGATCGGATAGGTTGCTCACCAGAAGGGGCGCGGGCATTTCCCAGTTGTCCAAGCAGAGAATGGAGTCGGCAATGGATGTGCTGACATGGGTGAATTCCGGCATTCCGTTGTTGAGATTGTATTCACCATCCACGCTGCCAATGAGTGCACCACCGCTGTTGGTGTGCCAACCCGCATCATCGGGGAGGAAATCCTTGAAACTCACTGCCATATCGTTGTCACGTACATAGGCGGTGATGACATCCCCTTCGTGCACGTACTCTATTTTTCCAGGATTGTCGCGTCCGAAGGTGAGTCGTGCCTTCGTGCCGTCCTCCAGTGCGCGTAAGGCGGTGATGGAGGTTACGTCTGTGACAGGCAGGACAGGCACTTGGGTCTCAACGGTGATGGTTTGCAGACGCCAATGCCCGGTTGAGGCTGTGTTGGTGAACACCACGGTGTTGGAATTGCCGGTCCAAGTCGTGATGACACCAATAGTGGCACTTCCGCAGTCAACACTGAAATCGCTATTTGAAGGACTATTGCTTTTTTGGAAAACCATTGTGATTTGTATGATGTCGTGTGAATCGGCATCAACAGTGAGCGTGTTGCCGCCGTAAATCCTGACGGCATTGCCTATGTTGTAGTATTTGGGGCTGTAACTTCCATTAGCCTTGCTGAACGTAAGAGTGATGCCATCTACTGTCAGTGTGCTGACGTCTTCTGCATTGTCATAGCCTTGTTCACTGAGTTTGATGGTCACCTCTCCTGCTTTAGCCATGGAGCATATGCCAAGAATGATGGACAATAATAAAAGATGTTGTAGCTTTTTCATCATGGTCATGTTTGATTGCCCCCAAAGATAGTGTTTTTTCTATTAAAATACAATTATGAGTGACTTTTTTTCCTGTATTGTGTGTTTTTTCCCTTTTTATGCGGACAATCTTGCCGATTTCGTTAATTTTTGCTAATTTTGCACCCGTAAATATGATGATATGATTGAATTACCATTTCAAGCAGCACTCTTCGATTTGGATGGCGTGGTGGTGGATACCGAGCCTCAGTATTCCGTATTCTGGGGTGGGGTGTGTCGTGAATACCATCCCGACCAACCCGGACTGGAGAACAGAATCAAGGGGCAGACGCTAGACCAGATTTTTGATGCAAATTTTGAATCCCCTGCTTCGAGAGCAGACATTTTGAAACGCCTCAACATTTTTGAGGCACAGATGGAGTATGCCTATATCAAGGGGTTTGAGCATGCCATGAACTGGTTGAGGGAAAATGGAATTTACACCGCATTGGTCACGAGTTCCAACATACCTAAGATGACATGCGTCTACAAGGCCCATCCCGAATTCAAACAGATGTTTGACATTGTCCTTACTTCTGAGGATTTCACCCAAAGCAAGCCTCACCCGGAATGTTATCTCAAGGCTGCCACCAAATTAGGAGTTGCACCTGCCAAGTGTTTGGTCTTTGAGGATAGTTTCAATGGACTAAAGTCGGGGCGGGCAGCGAGTATGCCGGTCGTGGGATTGGCGACAACCAATCCTGCCAGTGAGATAGCCTCGTTATGTGATGTGGTAATGGATGATTTCTCTCATTTTGATGAGACAGTGTGCCTTTTGGCATTAGACCATTTCAAAAAGCGGTCATAGTCTTTCTTAGGCAGACAGAACCATGTATACTCAAAACACGCCTGTTCACGTTCGACTATGGAACAAGGATTTCTGGTTTTTGGCCATTGCCAACCTGTTGTTGGGAATGGCAGTGAACGTCCAAATGGTGATGACGTTTTTCATATGTCCATCTCATGAAGAGTCTTCTGTGGCGATGGGGGCTTTCGGAATCGGCCTAGTGGTGATGGGGATGTTCGTTTCGTTCCTTGTAGAAAGATATCGTCGAAACCATGTGTGTTGGTATGCCATACTTGGTGTGTTGGCGTGTCTGGCAACACCCCTTTTTCATGACTTGCCATTTGGTGGGATGACATGGGTGAGGTTGGCCACTGGCATTTGCTACGGCTTGGCAGAGATGGTGCTGTATAGTACGTTAGTGGTCGATACGTGCGAATCACATCAACGCACGGAAGCCAATTACGCTGTCGCATGGTTTGGGCGGTTGGCATTGGCATTGGGTCCCTTTATCGCACTTCTTTTTCTTCACCTCTTTGATGTCGGCGTCCTCTCTTGGATATCTGTGGGGTGTGCATCTGTCGCATTCTTGATGGTGATGATGGTGGGATGCCCTTTCCGCTCTCCAGGCGACAACATCAAATTGTTGAGTCTTGACAGGTTTATCCTTCCTGCTTCATGGGGATTGACGGTCAATCTATTATTCATATCCATTGTCGTAGGCATGATTCTTTCGATCCAAATGTTGGATCTTTCTTTTTTCGCATTCCTCTTAGTGGGTTTTTTGTTGGCCATCATGGCGGAGAAATACGTGTTTGCCAATGCGGAATTGATGAGTGAGGCTATTGCGGGCATGCTCTTGGTGGGATTCGCATTGTTGCTCATGCTGGTGGAAACTGATCAAACTTTTGTTACCATTCCCATTCTTGTAGGACTTGGTTCGGGCATCATAGCATCGAGGTTTCTTCTTTTTTTCATCAAGTTGAGTGACCATTGCCAACGTGGAACATCTCAAAGTTCCTTTTTCCTGACGTGGGAGATGGGACTGGCCTTGGGGTTGTTTTTGGGATTGGAAAGAAGCACCCCTGCTGTTCTCCCCTATGTTGGAGAGTTGCCGGCTTGGAAGGTGGTGGTGGTCATCGCTTTGACACTAGATGTGGTGGCATTACTGTTGTATATGGCATTTACGCATCAATGGTATATGAAGCATAAGAACAGGTAAAAAACAGAAGGTTGAAAATCCAATTTTCAACCTTCTGTCATATATTCGAAGCAAGCAATTCAATGAAGTTATTGACATCAGTTTTTTCGTTTGCATCATAGCTCGCGAACTATTGTCTTTAACTTCCAACGAAGCGGTAACTTCTTTAACTTTTCTAACTTCTCAACAAGATCACATATTGTTAAGGTCTCTCACCGCTTTGGCGTGTTTCTTTTCAGCTTTGATTTTTTGTTTTTCGGCTTTTTCAGCCTTCTTCATCAGTTTTTCTTTCTTCTTCGCTTCTTTCTCTTGCCTCTTGGCTTCTTTTTCAGCAGCCTTGGCTTGTTTCTCTAATCTCTTTTGCTCTTTCTTAGCTTCTTTGGCAGCCTTCTCTTGCTCTTTTTGTGCTTTCTTGGCTTGCTTTTCTCGCTTCTCTGCTTCTTTTTCAGCTTTTTTGGCCTCTTTTTCTCTTTTATCAGCCTCTTTCTGCAATTGGGCAGCTTTTTCTTTCTCGCGTTGTGCTTCTTTCATTTGGGCTTCACGTGCAGCCTGTTGCTCGGGCGTCAACTCTCCTTGCGGAATGACACCGGTTTCCACATTGCTTTGAGCCCTTGCACTGATGTTGAAGAACAGGGAGGCAAGCAACATGATGAATAATGCTCTTGTTTTCATATCAAATGTTTTTATAGGTTATACACTGTTGCAAAAATAGTAAATAAATTCCTATCTGACACCATCAATGGCTCATATTTTTGTTTTTTTTATGTTTTTGCCAATACTCTTTTCATGATGTCTTATGAAAGGCCCGTAGGGTAGGATCCATTCCATTAAATAAGGTATCCCAAACTTTTCAGTCTATTCTCAAATTTGGTGTGGTTGGCATTCGTCACTAGGATGATGTAGTTTTCAGCCCTGATGATGAGTTTTTGCAGTATGGGGTCCGAGGCCAAAAGCCTGACAAGGACTTTGTTGTCGGGCGAAATGCTGTAGAGGTGGTATTTGCTTAATTCCATAGGAGTGAGCGGCTTGCATCGCTTGAGCAGGCTGTCGAAAAACTCTTGCCATAGAGGGCTGAGTTCACCGCTGATGTATCGCTTGAAGAAGTCGATTTTCTGTTCGACGTCTCTTCTACTCTTGCAATGTGCGAGGAAGGTTTCGGCGTTCATCTTGTATCGTCGGTTGCCAATAGAGGTGCACGTGTCTGTGAGGAGGCTTTCGTAGGGGTTGTCCTTTGGGAGAGAACGGATGATCAGGCGTTCCGGGTCGAGTTCGAAGAGCACCTCCTCGATATCCAAAATCGGTGCCTGGTATGTGGGAGAGATGTCGAAGACATATTCTCCAAGGCGGGTGCGACGGATGTAGAGGATGCTGTCATAAGGACTGACATCATCTTTGCTGTAATCCCTGCAGCCAGCCTCAAGGATTCCCCATGAGGCGAAAAGGAACAACAAGCCTTTCACATATGGCTTGCCCATCTCGTTGATTTGGTTGAAATAGTCAATCACGTGCTCGGTTCTCGCAAACTTGTTGTTGATTGTTGTCGAGGAATTGGAACGATAGAAGAAGGCGAGATGGCTGTAATGATGGTTGCTTTCAAAGGCGTGACGGATGAAGGAATCGACTGAAACCCATTTGTCGGAAGGCAATTCCATGAGAATGGAGATGGTTTGTTGGATGAGAGAGGCACCGTAACAGTTGTAATAATGGTTTGGTCGCAGCCCTGTGATGTAATTCATCACCATGGGATAGGTCTGTGTGGTGAGTGGCAGCATCTTGCGAACATAATGCTTGATGGCATCTTCCGGTGCGTCCGGTTTTTTCACCTTTTTGGTCAACTTGTTTACAAACCCTGCAGTTTGCAGCAAGAAGGAGTTGCGTATCTGCGTCAATTCCTTGGGTAGGAGGTTATTGGTGAAAAACTCTTTCGCTCCGAGTTGCTTGGCTGCTTTCTTGACGGATGCGGCAGTGAAACGTGCGCCGTTGAACTCCAAGATGTCACGTTCCAACAAAGCCTCCACCACGGGTAGTATCTGGAGTGAGGAAAGTTCGTTGTCATGGGTGTGTATGGCTTTGGGAAGTTCCTCGCAAACTTCCAATTGGCTCATTCCCGGCAGCAAAGCTTCGTAGATGAATTCTCGCAATCCCTCTTGGATGCAGATGTTATAGGTGTAGTTCCAATCAGAGTCGTAGCCAGAATAGATGTAGTCGATGAACGGCAGGTCGAGCAAGTCCCTGTTCCTCCATCCATACCTGTTGTTGTTTTGCTTGAGAGGGATGCCGTATTTCACTTCCATATCAGTCATGGGGATGTAATGGCGCAACAACAAGTCTTTCAAAGCCTTGGTCTGCTTTTCAGGCAGCAATGAGAAGAAGGTTCCCATATTGCGCTTCTCGCAAAGCATCATGGCACAAAATTGGGTGTAGACCAACTTGATTTGGTTTTTTGAACTCAACAGGCTGTTGACATATGTCGGCGTAGGAGCGAGTTTCTCGTCTTTCCAAAACACAATGGGTTTTTGCCCAAAGGCTTTGAGAAAGATTTCAGCCACTTCTTGCAAAGTATCTTTGTTGTTGTGGTATTCCAATTGTTCCCGCAAGGATTGGAACTTCTTGGTATCAGGAATGTATAAGTCGATGTTTGGCATGGTGGGTTTCAACTTAAGATGAATTCAATGTCTTCTTCAGTAAGAACCTTGGTAGATGACGAGTCGCTTCCTATGAGACCGTTGAAGAGTTCGGCCTTTTGTTGTTGCAAAAGCTGGATTTTCTCTTCTATGGTGTCGCGAGTGATGATGGAGTAACTCATCACTTTTTGTTTCTGCCCGATTCGGTGCAGTCTGTTGATGGCTTGCTCCTCAGCGGCTTTGTTCCACCAAGGCTCGAAGATGAACACGGTGTCGGCCACGGTGAGGTTCAGTCCTACGCCTCCTGTCTTCAGCGTCATGAGCATCACATGGCAGGAGGTGTCGTTTTGGAAACGCTCAACAACGCTACGTCGGTCTCTCGTGGAACCAGTCATGGTTACAAAGTAGATGCCTTCATGGTCTAAGCGCTCGCTCACCAGTTCGATACCGGCGATGAAATTGAAGAACACCACCACTTTATGCCCGTTGCCCACAGCGTCGAGCACATTCTCCATCAACAGTTCTATCTTGGGCGATGTCACTTGGCCGTCGCTGAGGCTTTCCGGCACGGAGGCTATGCGTCTCAACTCACTGAGTGCTTGGAACATCACAAACTGGCTCTTGGCGATTCCCTTGTCGTGAATCTCTGAGCGCACGACACCTTGGTAATATCGTCGGCGCTCTTCATAGAAACGTTGTTGTTCGGGCGACATCTCACAGTATAGCATCTGCTCCGTACGGTCGGGCAGCTCCTTGAGCACGTCTTTTTTCAAACGCCTTAACAAGAAGGGGTAGATTTTTCGTCTCAGTGCTGCCATGACGACTTTGTCACCTTGCTGCTGAATGGGGTTGGTGTATTCCTTGTTGAAATCTTCCAACTGTCCGAACATGGCTGGGTTTAGGAATCGGAAAAGTGAGTATAATTCGGTGAGGTTGTTCTCGATGGGTGTGCCGCTCAGTGCCAACCTGTGCTTGCCTTGTAGGAGCATGATGGCCTGGGTGGTTTGCGAACCGACGTTCTTGATGTTTTGGCTTTCGTCAAGGATGATGTAGTGGAATTTCTTTTTGCAGAGCACTTCAATGTCGTTGCGAACCAAAGCATAGGTGGTGAGAAGCAACTGGCTTTTCAGTGCTTCGTCCAGGTTGCGTTGATTGCCATAGTAGATGCTGAAGGTCAACTGTGGGGCGAATTTCTTCAATTCATCCTGCCAGTTGAAGAGTAGCGTTCTTGGCATCACGATGATCGACGGTGTCTTTGTCTTGGGATAGATGCGTGCCAGCATGGCAATGGTTTGGAGGGTCTTTCCCAAGCCCATGTCGTCGGCCAGGCATCCACCAAGTGAATGCTCGTGGAGGTAGTTGATCCATTTCACGCCGTCAGCCTGGTAAGAGCGGAGCGTGGCGTTCACTTGGGGGAATTTCATCTTTTGTTCCTTCAGGTGATTGAATCCTTCGAACACCTCCCTGTGGTGCTTGAACGCAGCTCCTTCCATACGCTGCTGCATAAGTTCCTCCACTTCCGGGAGGTCGAAGAAGGAGATGCGCAGGGTGCCGTCTTTATTCGCGCCGTGCTTGTAGATGCGTTCGAGCCGCCGCATGTATCCTTCATCGATGATGGCACGGTTGCCGTCGGCCAACGTGATGTATTTGTTCTTCTTGTATTGTGCGATGAATTTGCGCAAGGAGAACTCTTCTTCGTCGATGGTGATGCTGGCGGGTCCTTCAAGGAAGTCTATGCCGGAACCGATGTTCATCTTCAGTTTGGGCATGGCGGTGCGCACCTTGTATTTGCGCAACTCATCGGAACCCACCAGACGGTATTCGCGCACAAGATCGGGGAGCGACCCCACGAGGAAAGGACCTGCTGTCTCTTCTGGGATGATGAACAAGTCGCCTTCTTGATAGACGTCTTTCTTGCCTTTCGAAGGGGCGAAATGGATGATTTTCTTATAAAGGTTGTTGATTTGCTCCAAGTTGTCGTGATGGGTGATGCGCTGCAACAGAATCTGATGCTCCATGGTCAGCCGCGCCACATACACGAGGTCGAAGCGTTGCACGAAGTCATAATCCAATCCCTCGATGCCTTGCACCAGACGGAGATAGAGCGACATGTCTTCATCCACCTTCTCGAAGATGATGGTGGGCACGGTCTCTATGGGATGGTCGGCGACCACCAGTTTGTAGTCATCCATCACCGGCACGATGTTCTCCATATAGGAGTAGAAGACCGAGAGGAACGATTCCAACCATGCTTCGGGGAAATGGATGAGGAAGAACCCCAAGGAAGCGAAATTGTCGCCGATGGGGTGGATGGGGTGGATGGTGTTGGAGGCCAACACATGGCTGTCGGAAAGGAGTTTGAATTGCTGGACGCCGCAGCTCTCGCCCACCACGTCGGCATGGGTGGAGCACTGGCCCTTGCCAGTCTTTTCTATGACCAGTCGCACCTGCAACGTCTCTTCCGAAACAGTGACCTTTTGCATCTTTTCATCTACGATGTTGTCACAGCGCATCAGTTCATAGAGCAACCAACGGTATTCGTGTAGATATACGCGTTTTTGCTCTGTTCCCCATACGATTTTCTCTTGGATGTCTTCCTTTGCTCTTTCGATGGAACGAAGGACGTTGAAATTGCTGTCAGTATAGAGGCGGTAGTCCGTTTCAACCTCCTTGCCGTTTTTATCCACCACTTTCAGGAAAGCATGGCCTTGGTCGTTGAAGCAGATCATGAAGAAGATGCTGTCGGGCCTTTTGCTCTTGGAGGTGATGGTGACAGCTTTGTTTCGTGTGAAATGTTGTAAGAATAGTGACTTGTCGTCCATAGGTTGTAGGATTAATGGAGTTAGTAAGTTATTGTTCTGTCAATTTCCCTTCTTTGTTGAGTGCACGCCATATGCAGGAGCGGGCTTCGGGGTTCATTTTCTCTATTTGATCAAGTAGTTTCTTGATTTCATGGCGGTGGGAGGCATTCTCGTAGGGACAATGCTTCACTTGTTTCTGGTATCCTCTCATCTGTGCGAAGGCTTGTAGGTCTTCCTCTTTTTCCAGACATAATGGCCGGATGATGGAGAGTGGCATCTTCCTCATTTTGAGAAGGGCAGGCATGGAACCGAACTGTCCTTGGTAGAACAGCCCCATCAGCGTGGTTTGGAGGATGTCGTCCTGATGGTGGCCGAGAGCAATCTTGTTGCAACCCAGTTCCTGTGCAACATTGAAAAGCACTTTCCTTCGATACCAGCTGCAGAGGAAACAAGGTGAGCGGCGCGTGTCGGTTGACGGGTCGAACCGTGTTGTCTTGACATGCAAGGGGACTCCCAAGGATTGAGCGAAAGATTCCAGGTAGGAGATGTCGCTTTCGTATTCGATGTTGTCCATCCTGACGTGGATGGCTTCCAACTCAAAACGTGGATGCTGTATCTTCTGCCTTTGGGCTAGCAGTTCCAACAGGCATAAGGAGTCTTTACCTCCAGACAGCCCTACGAGGATGCGGTCGTTGTCGGCAATGAGGCTGTATGTGGCCATCGCCTTCACCAACCGTTCCTTCAACCGTTTTTCAAGTTGCTGGTTTTCATTGGGTTTCGACATGGGTCATTCCATAAAAACCAGATAGACAGCGCAGATGATGAGCAAGAAGGCGAGGAAGTGGTTCCAATTGAGATGCTGGCCCTGGAACATGATGTTGGCAAGGATGGCAAACACGATGATGCTGATGCATTCTTGCAACACTTTGAGTTGCACCAAATTGAATGGCCCTCCGTTGCCGTTGAACCCCAAACGGTTGGCGGGCACTTGGCAGCAATATTCAAAAAAGGCGATGCCCCATGAGAAGCCGATGATAGCAATCAGGGGCCAGTCTTTGCTGGCTCCTGATTGCTGAAGTCTCAGATGCCCATACCAGGCGAGTGTCATGAACACGTTGCTGGTGATGAGCAGTATGATGGTGTAAAGGCCGTTCATTCCTTGTTGCTCAGTTGTTCGTGCATGTTAGCTGCCGCTGCACGGCCGTCACCCATGGCGAGGATGACAGTAGCACCGCCACGCACGATGTCGCCTCCAGCGAACAGGCCGGGCCTTGACGATTGCATATGCTCATCTACCACGATGGTGTTTTTTCTGCCAAGTTCCAAACCCTCAACGCTCTTGGGCACAAGGGGGTTGGGAGATACGCCGATGGCAACGATCACCTGGTCTACGTCGATGGTCTTCTGCTCACCTGTTGGTTCAGGGCGGCGTCGGCCACTGGCGTCGGGCTCGCCCAGGCGCATCACTTCCAATACGGCTTGCTTTACGGCACCGTTCTCGTCGCCGATGTAGGCGATGGGGTTGTGCAACGTGAGGAAGTCGATACCTTCTTCCTTGGCGTGTTTCACCTCTTCCAGACGTGCGGGCATCTCGGCCTCGCTGCGACGATAGACCAGCGTCACTTGGGCGCCGAGGCGTTTGGCGGTGCGCACCGAGTCCATGGCGGTGTTTCCACCACCTACCACCATGACGTTCTTCGCGGGGTTGATGGGAGTGTCGGTGGTGGGGTTGGCGGCGTCCATAAGGTTGACGCGGGTCAAGTATTCGTTGGAAGACATGATGTTGATGAGGTTTTCGCCGGGGATACCCATGAAATTGGGTAGTCCGGCGCCGGAACCTACAAATATGCCTTTGAAACCGTCGGCCTCCAACTCTTGGATGCTGATGGTCTTGCCAACGATGCAGTCGGTCTGGAAATGCACGCCCATTTTGCGCAGGTTGTCGATTTCCACATCGACGATATGGTTGGGAAGACGGAATTCAGGGATGCCGTATTTCAACACACCGCCAATCTCGTGGAGCGCCTCGAACACATACACGTCATAGCCTAGTTTCACCATGTCGCCAGCAAAACTCAGACCTGCCGGGCCAGAACCGACAACGGCGATCTTGATGCCGTTGGAGGGGGCGATGTCGGGGATGCTCATGTTTCCGCTCTCACGCTCGAAGTCGGCCGCGAAACGCTCCAGGTAGCCTATGGCGACGGCGGGTTCGTTCATCTTCAAGTGGATGCACCTGGCCTCGCACTGCTTCTCTTGAGGGCAGACGCGACCGCAAACGGCGGGTAGGGCAGAGGTGTCTTTCAACACTTTGGCGGCGGCGAGGAATTGCCCGCGCTCGATGTTCTTCACGAAGGAGGGGATGTTCACGCCAACGGGACAGCCTTCCACGCAAGTGGGCTTGGCGCAGTCGAGACAGCGTTTTGCCTCGGTGAGAGCCATCTCCTTGGTAAGTCCGATGTTCACTTCCTCGAGACGTGTGGTGGCGCGATAGACGGGATCGAGTTCCGGCATCTTCACCCTTGGTATGGCAGTGCGCTCTTTCGGTTTCATCTGCTTGCGCAATGCCTGTCTCCACTCGGCGTTCCTGTCGGTGAGAATCTCTATGGTGTCGTTGGTGGGGTCGTCGTCCATCACCACGTCGGTGCTTTCCACCACTACGGCCTCTTCTGAATTGCCCATATGTTCTTCGAAATGCTCCAACTCTTCCTGCTCAGCACGTTTGAAGGTGCCCATGCGCTTGAACATCTCGTCCCAGTCAACCAGACTGCCGTCGAACTCTGGACCGTCAATGCACACGAACTTGGTCTTGCCTCCGATGGTCAGACGGCAAGCGCCACACATGCCTGTGCCGTCTACCATGATGGTGTTGAGCGAGACATCGGTGGGGATGTTGTATTTTTGGGTGAGAAGGCAGGAGAATTTCATCATGATGGGAGGACCGATGGCGAACACTTTGTCGATATGCTCTTGGTTGATGAGTTTCTCAATGCCGATGGTGACAACACCTTTCTCACCATAACTGCCGTCGTCGGTCATGATGATGGTTTCGTCGCTGCTGGCCCTGACGGCGTCCTCAAGGATGATGAGGTCTTTGCTTCGGCCGGCGAGAACGCTGAGCACGCGGTTGCCAGCGGCTTTCAATGCGCGGATGATGGGAAGCATCGGGGCTACGCCGACACCACCGCCGGCACATATCACCGTGCCATAGTTCTCGATGTGTGTGGGATTGCCCAGGGGCCCCACCACGTCGGTCACATAGTCTCCCTCGTTGAGGTTGCACAATTTGATGGAGGAGAGGCCCACCTTTTGCACGACGAGTGTGATGGTGCCTCTGTTGATGTCTGCATCGGCTATGGTGAGAGGCATGCGCTCGCCTTTCTTACCAACGCGGACAATGACGAAATTGCCGGCTTTGCGACTTTTTGCAATAAGTGGAGCTTCTATCTCAAAGAGAAACACTTTCTCGGAGAATTGCTCTTTCTTGATGATTTTGTTCATTATGATGGATGGTGTTATGATTTCTGTTGGGAACTATGGACCCCTGAAGACTTTAGGTTGCTTTTATTCAAAATTGTTGTCGTCGAGCATTTCGAAGCCGCAATAGGGGACGAGCACCTTCGGTACGCGGATGCCATCGGGGGTCTGGTTGTTCTCCAGGATGGCGGCCACGATGCGCGGGAGGGCAAGTGCGGAACCATTGAGGGTGTGACAGAGTTCGATCTTCTTGCTATCGGCACGGCGGAAGCGGCATTTCAGACGGTTGGCTTGGTAACTTTCGAAATTGGAAACTGATGAGACTTCCAGCCAGCGTTGCTGGGCAGCACTCCAAATCTCGAAGTCATAGCAAAGGGAAGAGGTGAAACTCATGTCGCCACCACAGAGACGAAGGATGTGGTAGGGTTGCTCCAATTTCTTCATCAAGCCTTCCACGTGGGCAAGCATCTCGTCAAGGCTTTCGTAGGAATGTTCTGGCTTGTCGATGCGCACGATTTCCACCTTGTCGAACTGATGGAGGCGATTGAGCCCTCGAACATCCTTGCCGTAACTGCCAGCCTCGCGACGGAAGCAGCCGGAATAGGCGCAGCGCTTGATGGGCAGTTGGCTCTCGTCAAGAATCACGTCGCGGAAGATGTTGGTCACAGGAACTTCAGCTGTAGGGATGAGGTAGAGGTTGTCCAGGTTGCAGTGGTACATCTGTCCCTCCTTGTCGGGCAACTGTCCAGTGCCATATCCAGATGCCTCGTTGACAACATAAGGAGGTTGCACCTCTAGGTATCCGCTCTTGCGAGCCTCGTCGAGGAAGAAAGCCTCCAAGGCGCGTTGGAAACGGGCCATCTTGCCGATATATACAGGGAAGCCGCTGCCGGTGATCTTGACGCCAAGGTCGAAATCAATCAGGTTGTATTTTTTGCAAAGGTCCCAGTGGCAGAGGGCATCGGCCGGGAGGGTGGGTTTCTCGCCGCCTTCCTTCACCACGACGTTGCTGCTGGCGTCTCTACCTTCGGGAACGGACTCGTGGGGGATGTTGGGGATGGTGCAGAGGAAGGCGTTCAATTCCTTCTCAGCCTGAGCCATGGCCTCCTGCAACTCTTTGTCGCGGGTCTTGAGTTGACTCACTTCTAGTTTGGCTTGTTCTGCCTCCTCACGCTTGCCTTGTTTCATCAAGGCACCGATGCGTGCTGCCATTTGCTTGGCTTGCTGCTTTGTACTGTCGAGTTCACGCTGTGCCTCGCGCCTGCGCTTGTCGATGGCAAGGGCTTTCTCCACGGCTTCGCGTGCCCCTTCGAAATGTTTCTTCTCAAGACCTTTCACCACTCGCTCGGTCTCTTCGCTGATAAGTTTTAGTGTAAGCATATCTATATAACCTTATTATGAATTGATTCCAAAAACGCCAAAAATGGTTTCAAACTGCAAAATTACATCAATTTCCTCAAACACCCAAAAATAATATAAGGTAAATGGCATAAAAGCAGAAATCCCACCTCAAAAGAGATGGGATACTGTTGTTTGTTTGGAATAGTTGCTTGATTTGATTAGGCTTCGGGGATGACCGATACCACGCTTTTGTTTCGAGCTCCTTTGTGGAAATTCACCACGCCGTCTACCAATGCATAAAGAGTGTCATCCTTTCCGATACCAACATTTGCACCGGGATTGTGCTTCGTGCCGCGCTGGCGAACGATGATGTTGCCGGCGATCACTTTCTGACCACCCCAGATTTTCACGCCGAGTCGCTGTGCAGCAGACTCGCGGCCGTTCTTAGAACTACCTACACCTTTTTTATGTGCCATTTCTTGGTTCTCCTACGTTTTAGCCGATGATTGATTTGATTTCTACTTGTGTGAACTGGGCGCGATGGCCGTTCTTTTTGCGAGAGTCCTTGCGACGCTTCATCTTGAACACGATTACCTTGTCGCCCTTTACCAGTGGGTTTACCACTTCACATACTACTTTCGCACCCTCGATTGTTGGGGTGCCTACGGTCACGGCTCCCTCATTGTCTAAAAGGAGCACTTTCTCAAACTCAACAGACTGGCCTTCTTCCACGTCCTTCATGTGGTGAACGAACAATTTCTTTCCTTGTTCGGCCTTGAACTGTTGACCCATGATTTCTACAATTGCGTACATTATTTATTGTATAACAGGTTGTTCCGCAAGGCGGACAGCACCGCGCCGCCACTTGTTAGAGCCTCCACGGAGTAAATCGGATGCAAAATTACTACTTTTTTCCCTAACTATCAGTTCAAGCCACACCATTTTTTTGATTTTTTAACAATGCGGGGTCACCATTTTCTTGTGCCGTTTCGCAAGTGCACCTTCGCCCTCGGTAACGGCACCAATTCTCACACCTCCAACTCGTTCTCCGTAAGCACCGGTTTTTCCGATGCCTCTCCCTACCTTCACTTCACCACAATGCTTGTTTGTGCCACCAACTTGTTGTCTTTCTTGTCTCTCACCTTGAGCGTAAGCATTCCCTTTTCCTTTCCTGCTTGCACTACTACGACGAGTTGGCCGTTGAAGAGTCGCATGGTGGGGGAGGTGAACGGTTCCAGCGATGTGGCGTCACCGTTGCACGCAGCTTTGAAATTCCCTGCGCCCTCCACCTCGAACTCCAGTTGGTTGTCGGCATAAGGAATGAGCGTTCCGTCCTTGTCGGTCAAACTCACCGTGACGAAGGCCAGGTCGGTGCCGTCGGCGGAGAGACTCTCACGGTCGCATTCCAACCTCAGTGCGTCGGCCTTCCCCGCAGTCTTGATTGTTTTCTCGCCCACAGCCTTTCCTTGGTTGTCATACACCACCACCCGTAATTCTCCGGGTTGGTATATCACGTCGTTCCACCTTAGGCGATATCTGTCGAGGCGTGACGACACATCCTTGAAGATGCGTCCTTGGCTTTGGCCGTTGACGAACAACTCGGCCGACGGACAGTCGGTGTAGCAATACACGGGTGTGGTTTTCCCTTTACGGTCGGGCCATGTCCAGTGGGGCAGGAGATGGATGGTGTGGTCCTTTGTGTTCCACTTGCTGCGATAGAGATAGTAGCGGTCCTTGGGAAGTCCTGCAAGGTCGCAGATGCCGAAATAACTGCTTCTCGACGGCCAATACTCGTCATAGGGTGTCGGTTCACCAAGATAGTCATATCCTGTCCACACAAATTCCCCGATGACCCATGGAAAGTCGTCTTGCATGCGCCAGTCGTCATCGGGAAGGTTGCTCCATGAGCAATACTCCGTGTCATAACTTGAGCATTGACCGTCAGGATATACGGCATGGTTGGAAACCTCGACAGGGAACTTGTAAACCCCTCTCGAACTGACAGTAGAGGCGGTCTCTGAACCTAAGAGGAATCCTTGTGGCAGTTGTTTGATGTTGTTTTCGTACTTATGGACGCGATAGTTGAACCCCGGCACGTCCATCACTTGTGCGAATCCCGACTTCAAGGCTTGTTCAGCACGGTCCATGCCTTGTGTGACAGGGCGGGATGGGTCGAGTTGATGGCAAAGGTCTTGCAAGTGACGTGAAATCTCGCGTCCCTCTTCGCTCCATTGCTCGGGAATTTCATTGCCTATGCTCCACATGATGATTGAAGGGTGGTTGCGATGGTTGAGCACCAGGTTCTCTATGTCGCGGTCAGACCATTCTTTGAAAAAGCGTGCATACCCGTTCTTGCATTTGGGGTAGATCCACATGTCGAAGCTTTCCGCCATCACCATCATTCCCAAAGAGTCGCATACTTCCATTTGCAGGGTTGAAGGCATGTTGTGTGCGGTGCGTATGGCATCACAGCCCATCTCTTTCATCATCTTTACTTGCCGGATGAGAGCGGCTTTGTTGACAGCCGCCCCTAAAGGCCCGAGGTCATGGTGCAGGCAGACGCCCTTGATCTTTCTCAATACGCCATTGAGGGCGAATCCTTTATCCTTGTCGGCCACAACGGTGCGAATACCCACCTTGACGTCTTTCTGGTCTATCAGTCGCAGGTCGCGGAACAACTTGACCTCGAGCGTATAAAGGTAAGGTGTCTCGGGCGACCAGAGGTGAGGGTTGTTTACGTGCATCACGTCCTTGTGCCCGCCATTGGAATCCAATGGGGAATGGACGGAGGCGACGGTTGCCCCTTTCGCATCGAGCAGGGAGATGTCGACGGCCACAGTCCCTGTGGTGATGTCGCCGATGGTTCCCGCCTCCACTGCCAGTTCTGCCAGTTTGCCTTCAAGGCGTACGGTGTGGAAGAAGATGGACCAGTCGTCGAGCATGGCATCGCCGCCAAGGAGGAGTTTGACAGGACGGAAAATGCCTCCTCCTGGATACCAGCGACTGCTCTCTTCCATATTGCTCAGGCTCACCTCTATTTCGTTGGTGCCAGCCTTGAGGAAGGGTGCTGCGTCGATGCGGAAAGCGTTGTATCCGTATTTCCAAAAACCAGCCATTTTGCCATTGATACGCACTGTCGGTTCGCTCATGGCACCGTCGAATACCAGTATTGCAGACAACGGTTTTTCCTTCAGTTGGACAGTGGTGCGGTAGTAGCCTTTTCCTATCCATGGCAGTGCACCCGAACGTCCCGACTTCTCCGTCTTCTCTTTCTCTCCGTTTTGTTCGATGGCGACAAATTGCAGGTCCCATTGCTTGTCGAACGGCCCGCTGATGGCCCAGTCGTGAGGTACCGTCACATTTGTCCACTTCACGCTGTCGCGTGAGAACAACCACCCGTCAGACAAGGTTATTTCCTGGCGCTGTGCTTGTGAAACCAGTGGCAACAGCATCAACAACAAGGTCAAGGTCTTTTCTTTCATATTTTTTCAGGCTTTTAGGTTTTTAAGGCAAAGGTAATGGTTTTTCTCCATATCGTCATCACCAAAAGGCAGAAAAATGCATCCTGCCTATTCCTATTTTCTTCCATATCCACCTATAAAAATCAAAAATGCGCTGTTTTGTGTCCATAATTTGGGAAAAAACGCTAATTTTGCATTCCCATCGCACAAAAGGCGTTTTGGGCAATCCCACATCCCATATCACTATGTCTGAAAACATCATCACCAGTACGCAGAACCCCAAGGTCAGACTCCTTCTCACACTTCAGCAAAAATCTTCCGAGCGACGAGCAAGGGAGTTGTTCGTTGTGGAGGGGGTGCGTGAAGTATCCCATTGCCAGAAATCAGGCTTGGCAGTTGAGACGCTTTTTTATTGTTCGGCACTTTTGGATGACGACGAGGCTTATGCCATCATCAACGAGGTGCCTTCCTCCCGACGTTTCCAAGTGACTCAAGAGGTATATGCAAGAATGGCTTATCGCAGTGGAACAGAGGGGATTATGGCTGAAGTTAAGCCAAGGAAACGAACCCTCGGCGATCTCTCTTTGGGCACCCGTCCACTCATCGTGGTGCTTGAAAGCGTGGAAAAGCCAGGTAATCTAGGGGCTGTGTTGAGGAGCGCAGATGCCGCAAATGCTGATGCCGTCATCATATGCGACCCATTGACAGACCTTTACAACCCCAATCTCATCCGCAGTTCACTCGGTGCCGTGTTTACAGTGCCTTGCGTGGCGTGCACCTCGGAAGAATGTATCAATTTCCTCAAAGAGAAGGGCGTCAGAATCCTCACAGCGCAGTTGCAAGACTCGCATCTCTATTATGACACAGATATGACAACCGCAACCGCCTTGGTTATGGGAAAGGAATCGACAGGGCTTTCAGAACAATGGAGAAGGGTGGCTGACGCTCATATACGCATCCCGATGATGGGAAGGCTGGACTCTCTCAATGTGTCGGTTAGCACTGCTATCTTACTGTTTGAGGCCGTCAGGCAAAGGCTTTCCCACATTATTGAAGAGTAAAAAGAGAAATTTTTTTGGCTTTTCGCACGTTTATTCGTAATTTTACACCCGATTTCAAAAAAACTTGTTTCATCATGGATAAAAGGGCTGTTCTTCACATCATCGTGTTGCTGGTTGTCTCATCGTGTCTATATATCATCACAGGGTCGTTTTTCATGTCTCTGGGCATAATGATGCTTTTGTTGCTTATCGACCAACTACTCATACAATATGACAGCAAGCGCCGTCGAGAATGGGAAGAAAGACGTAGAAAAGAGAAAGAGAAAGAAGAAGATAACCATAATGACTGAAAAAAAATCAATACCTGCCATGGAAGAACTAAAACAACTCTTTGCACGTCAATATGGTGTATATCCCATAGAGGCCACCACCATCGCTGGTGCAGGTAGCAACAGGCTATATTGCAGGTTAAGGCATCCCGACGGCACATCCGTCATTGGAGTGAAAGGTACCAGCAGGGATGAAAACCATGCCTTCATCTACCTGGCCAATCATTTCTTAAAGAAGAAGTTACCTGTTCCTTCTGTCCTTGCCGTGAGTGAGGACGAGATGTGTTATTTGCAGCAGGATTTGGGGACTGTATCGCTTTTCGATGCATTGCGCTCAGGAAGGGAGGCTGGAGGGAGATACAACTTGAAACAACAAAAGCTGTTGGTGGAAACCATAAGGCAACTGCCATGCATCCAAATACAAGGGGCGCATGATTTGGATTGGAACAACTGCTATCCACAACCCGAATTCAACGAGGTGAATGTCGTGTTCGACCTCAACTATTTCAAATATTGCTTCTTAAAGCCATCGGGGTTGGACTTCCATGAACTCAAATTGGAAGATGACTTCCGCTTGTTCACAAAAGACTTGTTGATGGAGTCGAGCGATAGTTTCATGTATCGGGATTTCCAGGCACGCAACGTGATGCTCGTTGATGGACGACCAGCTTTCATAGATTTCCAAGGTGGACGCAAGGGACCTTATTATTACGACCTCGCCTCCTTCCTCTGGCAGGCATCTGCCTTGTATTCCGACAAATTGAGACGAAGGCTCGCTTTGGAGTATTATGATACTCTGAAAAATTACATTGAAGTGCCTTCCAAACGTCATTTTGCCGACAAATTGTCTCTGTTCGTGCTTTTCAGGACGTTGCAAGTATTAGGCGCTTATGGCTTCAGAGGTTATTTTGAGAGAAAGCAGCATTTCATCGACTCCATCCCTTACGCTATCGCCAACCTTGATAAAATACTCAATATAGCGAGGTTCCCTTATCCATATCTTACCAGTGTCTTGAGACAACTTGTCGAACTTCCCGCTTTCGTGCAGCATAAGGAGCAGGCAAATCAAGGGAAAGAGGCCACCAACAAGGTTGCTCAGCAGCAAAACGGGCGTGCCTCGTTTTCAAAATATGATGGGAAAGGACCTCTTGTGGTGCGAGTATATAGTTTTTCCTATCGCAAGGGCATCCCCGAAGACCCATCTGGCAATGGAGGAGGATATGTCTTTGATTGCCGCTCCACCCACAACCCCGGACGCTACGAACGCTACAAACAACTCAATGGATTGGATGAGCCTGTCATACGATTCCTGGAAGAAGACGGGGAAATACTCACCTTCCTCGAGAGCGTCTATAAGTTGGCTGATGCACATGTTACGCGCTACATGCAGCGTGGCTTCACAAGTTTGATGTTTTCCTTTGGATGCACAGGAGGGCAGCATCGCAGTGTCTATTCGGCACAGCATCTAGCTGAACATATTCACCAGAAATTCGGCATCGAGGTGCGTGTGTTCCACTTGGAGCAAAACATCAACCAAACATTCAATGCCATAACGAAAGATTGAAGATTGAAAATTGAAGATTGAAAATTGGCGACAACACCTCGTGCTTTCCAATTTCAGACTCTGATAAGCGACACTTGCAGTCCATTTAATGTCGCAAACTTCTTCAACTCCTTCACTTCAAAGCTGTTAATTGTAAATATTAATTGTAAATTGAAAATGAAGCAAGCCATGATTTTCGCCGCCGGGTTGGGTACACGTCTGCGCCCACTTACCGACCATATGCCCAAAGCAATGGTGAAGGTAGGGGAACGGCCACTCCTCTGGCATGTCATTATGAAACTGCAGGCGGCGGGATTTGAACGGATAGTGGTCAATGTGCACCATTTCGCAGAGCAAATAGAGGAATATCTCAAGGAGAACGATAATTTCGGACTCGACATCCGCATCAGCGATGAACGCGAAATGTTGTTGGAGACCGGTGGCGGCATCAGGAAAGCCATCCCCCTGCTTGACCCGGATGCACCTGTGCTAATTCACAACGTTGACATCTTAAGCAACATCGACCTTGCCGATTTTTACCAAGCCTGTGGGGAAAGCGAGGCGGAGGCGTGTCTCCTGGTGAGCAGGCGAAACACCAAGCGATACCTTTTGTTTGGCGCTGACCATCGGATGAAGGGTTGGACCAATATTCAGACAGGTGAAGTGAAACCTTCTCGAGAAATACTTGAAAAAGAATGTGTTAAATACCTTGCTTTCAGTGGTATACATATATTAAAACCTTCTCTGTTTTCCTTGTTGGAGACTTGGCCTCAGCGTTTCCCCATTATGGATTTCTACATTCAGAATTGTGGACAACACTTTTTTGAGGGTAAAGAATATACGAACCTGCAATTGATTGACGTAGGAAAAATCAACATCCTTGAAGAGGTTGAGAAATGGGTCACTCGACAACAAAAAAAATTATCTTATTTGTAACATACAATTTCCATACATACCAAAACATGCAACAAAAAATCATCATTCTTGACTTTGGCTCGCAGACCACACAACTGATTGGAAGGCGGGTTCGTGAACTGGACACCTTCTGTGAAATCTTGCCATATAACAAGTTTCCAGAAAACGACCCCTCGGTAATAGGTGTAATACTTAGTGGTTCACCTTATTCCGTACACGACCCGAAGGCTTTCAAGACCAATCTATCGCTTTTTGTGGGAAAAGTTCCAGTCCTTGGCATCTGCTATGGAGCACAATTCATTGCATATTCCAATGGGGGAAGGGTGGAGAAGACCAACACCCGGGAATATGGAAGGGCAAAACTCACCACCATCGATACCGGCAACCCTCTCTTCAAGGGTTTCGAACCAGACTCTCAAGTGTGGATGAGCCATGGCGACACCATCACAGCCATCCCCTCCGACTGCCATATGGTCGCCTCAACGGCCGACGTGAAATATGCTGCTTATGCCAGCGACACCAACCCCTTGTGGGCCGTGCAGTTCCATCCAGAGGTTTTCCATACCTTGCAGGGAAAACAATTGCTGCGCAACTTCGTGGTAGACATTTGCGGGAGCAAGCAGGAGTGGAGTCCAGCCTCCTTTGTGGAAACCACCGTGGCGGAACTCAAGAACCAATTGGGCGACGACAGGGTCATCCTTGGGCTCAGTGGGGGAGTGGACTCCTCGGTATGCGCCACATTGCTCAATCGTGCCATCGGCGACCGGCTCACCTGCATCTTCGTGGACCACGGCATGCTCAGGAAAAACGAATTCCAGAAAGTGATGGACGCTTACAGGGGATTAGGTCTCAATGTCGTGGGTGTGGATGCCAGCGAGAAATTCTTCAGCGACTTGAAAGGAGTTGTTGATCCGGAGCAGAAGCGTAAGATCATAGGCCGGGATTTCGTGGAGGTGTTCAATGCCGAGGCGAAGAAAATCACCGATGCCAAATGGTTGGCACAGGGCACCATATATCCCGACCGCATAGAGAGCCTCAGTATCACGGGCATGGTTATCAAGAGCCATCATAATGTGGGTGGGCTTCCAAAAGAGATGCATCTGCAACTATGCGAACCTTTGAAATGGTTGTTCAAGGATGAGGTGCGTCGCGTGGGATATCAGTTGGGAATGCCTGTGCGTCTCATCAAGCGGCATCCATTCCCGGGACCGGGACTCGCCGTGCGCATACTCGGTGACATCACGCCTGAGAAAGTGCGCATACTACAGGATGCCGATGACATATATATCGAGTCCATGCTCAATTACGTTTGTGAGGATGGAGAAGTGCTATATGACAAGGTGTGGCAGGCGGGTGCCGTACTGCTCTCCACCATCCGAAGCGTGGGGGTGATGGGCGACGAGCGCACCTATGAGCATCCTGTTGCCTTGAGGGCGGTCACCAGCACAGATGCCATGACTGCCGACTGGGCACATCTTCCCTACGATTTCATGGCGAAGGTCTCCAATGAGATCATCAACAAGGTGAAAGGCGTCAACCGCGTGTGTTACGACATCTCATCAAAACCACCATCAACCATCGAGTGGGAATGATACAAAACCCTTTTGCTTGTAGGGAAAAGTAAAAAAGCAATTGTTTTAAATTTTTGAATATCAAACGCTTTTTGCAGATAACCAATGAATTCTGCAAAAAGCGTTTTTTGTACAATGCAAACACAAACAGAACCAGCAATTTCAAATTCCAGGATATAAAATCATGAGGATTGTAAGAAGAATAAGATCTTAAGTTTCGGAAGTAAAATTGCCTTACAAAACTGTAGTTTATCTCGTATGGCAACCGGTTGTGAAGTGAAGCCCGAAGGGCTGGGACGACCACAGGCAGGTGGTGGAGCGAAGCGTAACCCCTGCTTGACGACGAAATG
>JAFWSS010000078.1 GCA_017524385.1 Prevotella sp. | reverse complement strand
GGGAGGTGTGGAGAAAACTCTACAAAACCATCATACAAGACAACGCCGACCTCGACGCGTTGCTCGAGGAGAAAAGCCTCTATTGGAACGATGACAAGGAGGTGGTCGACACCTTCGTGCTCAAAACCATCAAGCGTTTCGAGATGGCCAATGGGAAAAGGCAGGAACTCCTCCCAGAGTATGATGATGAAGAGGACAAGGCTTTTGCATGCAAACTCTTCAGGGCAACCATCCTCAATGCCGACCAATATCAGCGTTACATGAGCGATGCTTCGAGAAACTGGGACTTCTCAAGGCTCGCCTATATGGATGTCGTCATCATGCAAATAGCCATCGCCGAGATGATGACCTTCCCAAACATACCCATCAGCGTCACCATCAACGAGTATGTCGACTTGGCAAAACTATACAGCACCGCCAAGAGTGGAGGATACATCAATGGCATGCTCGACACCATCGCAAGGTTCCTCATCGACTGCGGTGAGTTGCACAAGGCTATTGACCCACCAAAACCCAGGAAATACTAGCTCTCTGGAAACCTAGAACATATATATAATAATAAAGAACACATAATAATATTAGTAATCAGTAAAAATGAACATTTCTTTAGTATTGGCTGCACAGGCCGCAGGAGGTGGAACAGGTCTGGAGTTCATCATCATGATGGTGTTGCTCTTTGCCGTCATGTGGTTTATCATATTACGTCCACAACAAAAGAAACAGAAGCAAATCAGGGAATTCCAGAATTCACTCAAGAAGGGTGACAACGTGGTTACCGGTGGAGGTATCTATGGAACAGTCAAAGATATTGACATCCAGACAGGAAAAGTGAAAGTGAGCATCGCAAGGGATGTTGTCATTGAAGTGGACAAATCCTTTCTTTTCGATGAT
Organism: Prevotella sp.; assembly: GCA_017524385.1. Classification (GTDB taxonomy): domain Bacteria; phylum Bacteroidota; class Bacteroidia; order Bacteroidales; family Bacteroidaceae; genus Prevotella. Next base: position 21,031 of record JAFWSS010000078.1, on the reverse strand, counting down.
ACATCTGCAGCAGTCATGCAGCCACAGCAGAAATAACTGCCAAGCGTTTCCATGAAAGGATCAGCGAAGGCCAACAAATTATTCAGGAATTTCTTTCTCTGGATCAGGAGCAAGGAGTTTCTGGTTTTTTTGTTTTTCTTCATCGTCAGCGGCTTTTTCTGGGTGACTCAGGCTATCAAGGAGCCTGCAGAGATGGAGGTGGATGTCATCGTGAAATTGGTAGGAAAACCCAAAAAGGTGAAGGTCATTGACAAAAAAAATTGGGCGGACACCTTGAAAGTCTCTGTCAGAGACAAAGGCTATAACCTTTTGGGATACTATTTTGACAAAGTCAATCCCATTGAAGTCAGATTCGCATCCTATGCAAAGGAAGATGGCAAAATAGTCGTCCCAAATTCCGAAATCGTCAAGCTGCTCAAGAGAAGACTGAAACGATCCACAGAAATCGTGGTGGTAAAGCCTGACAAATTGGAGGCTTCTTACAATTACGGGGAATCCAAAAAAGTGAAGGTCGTCTTAAATGGAGAGCTCAAAGAGGCTGACAGATACTTCATCGTGAGCACAAGAATCATACCCGACAGTGTGGAAATCTTTGCCATGCAGTCTCAGTTGGCGGGCATTGACTCTGTCATGACGCAACAATTGAAAATACCCCCCATCTCCGAAAGTATGACACGAAAGTTGTATTTGCAGAAAATCAATGACGTCGGTTTTGAAACCAACATGGTGACCTTGGAGGTCAAAGTTGATGTCAGAAAGGATGCTTCCATAGAAGTGCCCATAATACCTATCAATGTCCCTGACAGCATAACATTGCACTTTCAGCCGTCGGTGGTTTCTGTCTCGTATGTCATCGGATCATCAAATCTCGAAGCCATCAGGCCTGAGGACTTTGAAGTCGTGGGTGACTACAAAGAAATAGATAGTGTGGATACGGATAAGATATCACTGAAACTACGCCGTTATCCCGTTTTGGTGAAAAGGCCCAGATTGGCCAACGAGAGTGTGGAATACAGCATAGAGAAGCATTGACATGGGGAGCGGTTTGCAAAAGAAAGTGGCTGTCACGGGTGGAATAGGTAGCGGGAAGTCGCTCGTTTGCAGTAGGTTGAAAGAATATGGAATAGAGGTCTTCGATTGTGATGCGTCTGCCAAAAGGCTGATGCGAACATCGCAGCCTCTCATCGAAAAATTGACAAATCTCGTGGGAGAAGAGGCTTATGTCGGAGGAAAACTCAACAAGGCCGCCATCGCACGCTATATGATGGATTCGGAAGCTAATACGAGAAATGTCAACCAACTCGTTCATCCCGCTGTCGGTGAGGACTTCATCCTTTCAGGTATGACATGGATGGAGTGCGCCATACTCTTTGAAAGCGGTTTCCAAAAGTATGTCGATGTGGTGGTGTGTGTCGCAGCACCAAAAGAAACACGCATCAAAAGGGTGATGGAACGCGACGGCATCACCAGGGAAAAGGTGCTGGAATGGATGACGAAGCAGCTGCCGCAGCGCACCGTGGTCGAAAAAAGCGACTTCGTCATCCTTAACGACGGGGTGGCCGATATCGACAAGCAAATCTCCCAAATGCTGGCATTCGTAGGATACTTGTGACATGCCTGGCGCTTGTCGCAGTTTCAAGTTGGATTTTACTTAACAGGGGCATCCCTGATATTAAATATTTTAACCATTAAAAGAAAATGAAAGAAACCATTCTGTCAATAGCAGGAAAGCCAGGACTATACAAACTGGTGTCGAGAGCAAAAAACAACCTTATCGTGGAAACATTGGACCAGGCACACAAGAGAATGCCTGTCTTCAATTCCAACAAAATCATCAGCCTGGCCGACATCGCCATCTATACCGAAACCGAAGACGTGCCACTTATGAAAGTGATGGTCGCCGTGAGAGACAAGGAACAGGCAAAGGCTTGCTCTATCAATTTCAGAAAGGCTACAGGACCTGAACTACGTGACTACTTTGCTGAAGTCCTTCCCGAATTCGATAGGGAAAGGGTGCACGACAGCGATATCAGGAAACTCTTGCAATGGTATGACATCCTCATCGCCAACGGCATCACAGAGTTTGAAGATGACTTGCAGCCTACTGAGGGAGACAACATCGACGACCGCAAAGAGCAATAGGATATGGAAAACAAGTTGGTGGAAAGATTCCTCTCCTACACACGATTCGACACACAGTCGAGCGAGGAGTCGCAGACGGTGCCTAGCACTCCCAAGCAATTGGTCTTTGCCGAATACCTGAAGCGTGAATTGGAACGCGAGGGGTTCAAGGACGTGGAGATGGATGAAAAAGGCTATATCTATGCAACGCTCAAGTCGAACATGGAAAAGCAGGTGCCCACTATCGGTTTCATCTCGCATTATGACACCAGCCCCGATTGCAGTGGGGAGAATGTGAAACCACGTGTCATAGAGAATTACGACGGGGGCGATGTCATCCTCTCCGAGGGCATCGTGTTGGCACCGAAGAAATTCCCTGAACTGCTCGCACACCAGGGTGAGCACATCATAGTCACCGATGGGACAACACTCCTGGGAGCCGATGACAAGGCGGGCATAGCGGAAATCGTGCAAGCCATGTGCTTCCTCAGAGACCATCCGGAAATCAGCCACGGCGACATCAGGGTGGCTTTCAACCCGGACGAGGAGATTGGCATGGGCGCTCACCATTTCGACGTTGAGAAATTCGGATGCGAATGGGCGTACACCATCGACGGGGGAGACCTCGGCGAACTGGAATATGAGAATTTCAATGCCGCAGCCGCCAAGGTGAGGATGCGAGGAGTGAGTGTGCATCCCGGATATGCAAAGGGAAAAATGGTCAATGCCAACCGACTGGCGGTGGAGTTCGCTTCTTTGCTGCCGGCGGAAGAGACACCGGAAAGCACGGATGGGTATCAAGGGTTCTTCCATCTACTTGGCATGCAGTCGAACATAGAAAGTGCACAACTCTCCTACATCATCCGCGACCATGACAGGGAAAAGTTCGAGGCTCGTAAAAACACTATCAAGCAGTGTGCAAAGGCCATTAACGACAAATACGGGGAAGGGACTTGCGAAATTGAGGTCAACGACCAATATTATAATATGAAAGAGAAAATCGACCCCAACATGCATGTCATCGACCTTGTACTTCAGGCCATGCAGCTGTGTGGCGTGCCGCCTAAGGTGATGCCCATACGCGGTGGCACCGACGGGGCGCAGCTTTCTTTCAAAGGGCTGCCGTGCCCAAACATCTTCGCGGGAGGAGTTAATTTCCACGGACCGTATGAGTTCGTTTCCATACAGGTCATGGAGAAGGCTATGGAGGTCATAGTGAAGATATGCGAACTCACAGCACAGTATAACGATTGACAACTATTTGGCTGCGACCGGCTCATGCCGGTCGTCGCCACTTTTGTGGATGCCTAAAAGTATAAAACCAAAGTCTAAGCCAAAGTCTGAAGAGCTTTGGAATCTATGGTCTTATCTCAACTGTCGATATTTCTACAAGTAAAGAGAATGAGGGGGACAAGTAAACATATGTCCCTTTAACTCCCCTTTAACTCCTGAAAAATGGCTGAACTGACACCGCTTGTCAAAGACCTTGCCCTCATCCTCGTTGTGGCCGGCATGGTGACCATCGTATTCAAAAAACTGAAACAGCCTTTGGTGCTTGGCTACATCGTGGCTGGATTTCTTGTCAGTCCCCATATGCCTTACACCATGTCGGTCACCGACTCCGAGGACATCAAGGTGTGGGCCGACATCGGTGTGATGTTCACCCTTTTCTCACTGGGACTCGACTTCTCCTTCAAGAAAATCTTCAAGATGGGGGCTGCACCTTTCATCGCTACCATCACCATCGTGTTCTGCATGATGTCGCTTGGCATGCTGGTGGGGCATCTCTTCGGATGGACGAAGATGAACTGCATCTTCCTTGGGGGAATGCTGGCCATGAGTTCCACCACAATCATTTACAAGGCGTTCGACGACTTGGGGCTCCGGCAGCAGAAGTTCGCAGGACTGGTGATGAGCGTGCTCATTCTGGAGGACATTCTCGCCATTGTCATGATGGTCATGCTGGCGGCCATCAGCGGAGGTGGAGAGGGGGGCGACACCATGCTCATGAGCATACTCAAGTTGGGATTCTTCCTCGTTCTTTGGTTCGTGGTGGGCATCTTCATCATACCGCTCATCCTGCGCTCGGCAAGGAGATTCACCAATGCAGAGACGTTGCTCATCGTATCACTCGGACTATGCTGCCTCATGGCTGTTGTCTCAACAACGGCTGGTTTCAGCAGTGCATTCGGGGCCTTTGTCATGGGCTCCATATTGGCTGAAACCATAGAGGCGGAGAAAATCATCAAGGTGGTGGAACCGGTGAAAAACCTCTTCGGGGCCATCTTCTTCGTCTCGGTGGGCATGTTGGTGCAACCTCATATCATCGTGGAGTATGCCATACCCATCCTTGTGCTCGTGGTCACCATACTTCTGGGGCAGGCTTTCTTCGGGAGCATGGGATTCCTCTTCAGCGGGCAGTCGCTCAAGTCGGCCATGCGTTGCGGCTTCTCCATGGCGCAAATCGGTGAGTTCTCGTTCATCATTGCTACCATGGGATTATCTCTCCATGTCATTGAGGGATTCCTCTATCCTGTTGTAGTAGCGGTGTCGGTCATCACTACATTCCTTACACCTTATATGATGAAGGCGGCTCTGCCTGCCTACGACATTTTGGAAAGACACTTGCCCAAGACTTGGGTGAGGAGACTCAATCATCTCACTATGAGCCAGTCTACCACGAAAGTGGAGGACAAGAAATGGAAAAGCCTGCTCTCCCAACTTGCGGTCTTTACCGTTGTCTATTCCATCCTCTCTGCCGCCACCATCTCTATCATGTTCACCATCGTCACTCCTTTCATCAGGAGGATGATTCCTTTGGCATCGGCGGCGGATGCGGTGTGTGCCGTCCTCACCATTCTCTTCGTCTCACCATTCCTCAGAGCCATCATGATGAAGAAGAACCATAGCGAGGAGTTCAAGGCTTTGTGGACGGAGAACAGGCTCAACCGAATGCCGTTGGTGTTCACCATCATCATAAGGATTGCCATCGCTTTGGCTTTCGTCTTTATCGTTTGCAAGAAGTTCACCAATTTCTCCAACGCCATTCTGATTTGTTTGGGCATGGCGGTTGTGCTGTTTGTCATCCTGTCGAGAGCCATCAAGCATCGAAGCATCAAACTTGAGAGATTGTTTATCATGAATTTGCGCTCTCGTGACATAGAGGCGCGTGTGCATGGTCGCAGACGACCGCTTTTTGAGGGAAAACTTCTTGACAGGGATATTCACATTGCCGATTTCGACGTGCCTCTTGAGTCGCTTTGGGCTGGCCGCACTCTCAAGGAGTTGGCCCTTGGGAGCAAATACGGCGTGCATGTGAGCAGCATCCTAAGGGCAGGAAGGAGGCTGAACATCCCCGATGGGGAGTCGGTGGTCTTCCCTGGTGACAAGTTGCAGGTGATAGGTAGCGATGAGCAGTTGGGCGTCTTTGGCATGGCCTTGGTCAAGGAGATTGATGAGGGCGACGACGAATTGGAGAAGCGCGAGATGAAACTCCGGCGGCTGGTGGTTGATGGAAGTAGCAAACTCTTGGGCAATACGATGGAGGAGAGTGGCATACGGCAAGTCTTCAACTGCATGGTTGTGGGGTTGGAGGAAGGCTTGGAGAACCTTTCACAGGTCAGTCCACAATACAAGTTCGAGAAAGGCGACATCGTATGGGTCGTAGGAGAGGAGGACGACCTCAACAGGTTGACGCAAGAATAGGAAGTGACATGCTTTTCTGGACGGTTCCTATTTCCCACAAAGCGGAATCCACCTTATATAAAATAATAGCATCATCTCTTCTTCATCAATACCACTAATACCACTGCACGGAATTGCTGTATCCGCTGCGCTTGTCATATTTCAAGGCGTCGGTGAGGGTGGAGGCGTTGCAACGGAAGGTGAAATTGTAGCTGGTGTAAGGAGCCAGCACCACGGAGCACGACATGCTGAAGCAATGGAGGTCGCGTGACAGGGAGGCCGTCGTCATCGACATCTCCTTGTTCTCGAAGTCATAACCAGAGGAGAAACTGATGTTCCATCCCTCGCTCAGGCGGATGTTGCCGCTTACGTTGAGTGTCTGTGTGAATTTGTAGGGATAGCGCATCGTGCGTGTGTTGAACTTTCCTCTTGTGTTTTCGCGCATGGTGATGCCATATCCGAAAGAGAGTGACCAGGGGAGGCTGAACGTCATGTAACCGTCTTCATCGGTTTCCGCCTTGCCCCCGCTTTTCGACTTGGCACCACGCTGGCCATTGACAAGGTTTTCGTCGACATTCGACTCGATGTCGGTGTCTATCCCTTCATCATCATTCTTCTCTGCATCCTCATCCTCATCCTTGCTCTTCTTCCAGTCACCGCTCAGCCATTTTTTCAGTTTTTCGGGGGTCAGCGTGAAGGAGACGTTCTGGGACATTCCTTGGAAACGACCGAAACGACCGAAGCCGTATTCTGTGTGGTTGCCTATGTAGGGGCGCCCGTTCTCGTCCAATTCATAGGCATAGGTGGCGAAGCGGGCGTTAAGGTTGAATGTGTAGCGCTTCCACCATTTCAAACGGATGGTCATGTCAAGGTCGCTCAGAGGGTGATACTTCGCTGCCATGTTGTAACCCATGCGGAGGCTGAGTTCGTCGATGAGGCTGATTTTCTTGTAACCTAAGGAGTCATCTTCCGACTTCACCTTCATCTCCAAGTTGTTGCCGATGTCGAATTGGACGCTCTCCGACAAGCCTTTGCCTGGCGCACGCCATAGGGTGTGGTCGAAAGGGGAGTATTCCACCAGCGACACATTGCCCTCGGCGTCGGTCTTCTGGTAGGTGGACACGTAGCCATAACGGCTTGAGCCGAAGTCGGGGTGGTAGGAGAAGGTGATGGTGGGTGTGATGACGTGGCGGATGGCCTGGATCTTGTCGCCGAAGATTTTGCGGCTGGGGGTCCAGGTGCCATAGAGTTTCGTGGAGAGGCCCAGGTTCAAACTCCAATCATAAACGTTGTAAAAACCATAGGTGGTGTCGGCCACCTCCACTTGGCGGTTCTGGTCCCAAGAGCGACGTACCTTGCTGGAGTAGGTGCGGTCGGTGAAATTAAACGAAGGGTTGACGTTCAAGTAGTCAAACAATGTGAAACTACCGCTGATGGGAATGCTGTGCTGCATGCCGTTTTGCCAGTCTTTGATGAGGTTGGATTTCAATACCAGGTCTTCTTTCGTCGTGATGGAGTTGCTGAAATGACCAGTATACGACATCGCAATCTTTTCATACCAACGTTCCTTGCCCACCATCTTCTTGCGTCGGAAGGGGTTGAAGCGGCTGATGGTGATGTTCAGGTCGGGAAGTGACAATGAGAGGGTGGAGTCGCGCATGTTTTGGGAGATGTTGGCAGTGGTGCTCAAGTTCATGCCTAAGCTGGAGAACTGCGTAGTGTAGCCCACCGATGAGGTGCGCGTGCTCTGGGTCACCGTCTGAGGGTTGTACATGCTGGTGAGGTTGTTGCGCTCATAGCTCGACGTGGCGAAGTTGATGCTGGCGGTGAGGGTGCTGAAGGGGTTTGCCTTGGGGTCCTGGCGATGGCTCCATTGCAACTTGAAGCTTTCTTTCTCAGTGTAGTCGGGCATTCCCTTGTCACCGGTTTTTGTGTCTTGGTAGCTGAAGTAGACGCTTCCACTATAGCGGTAGCGCTTCTTGTAATTGCTCGCTGCAGAGATGCCCCAAGAGCCTTTGGTGTAGATCTCACCCAAAAGCTTGAGATCCCACTTGTCGTTGACGGCGAAGTAGTAGCCTCCGTCTCGCAAATAGAAACCTTGGGTGTTCTCATCGCCGTAGGAAGGCATGATGAATCCGCTGGAATAGCTTTTGGTGAAGGGGAAGAAGCCATAGGGTATGGCAATCGGCAGTGGCACGTCGGCCACCACGAGGTATGCGGAACCAAACACCACGTCCTTGCCGGGGCGCACCTTCGCACGTGAGAGGGCGATATAGAAGTCGGGATGCTCTTCATCGCAGGTGGTGTAGCGCCCGTGCTCCATATAGAGATTGCCGTTGGCGTCGCGCTTGGCGTGCTGGCTGTAGAGGTAACCGTCTTCCTGCTCAGTGTATGCGTTGTCGATGAAGCCTTTCTTGCTCTTGAAATTATAAGCCATGCTGTCGCTCTCATACTCATCCTTGCCCATCTTGAAAACCGGAGTGCCGCGCTGCCCTTTTGCCTCTGTGCTGTCGGGTACGCCATAGGCATACACCAGGTTGTCGTCCATATTCATATGCACACGCTCGCTCGTGAGGTTCATTTCCTCGTATTCCACTTTGGAGGTGCCGTATAGGTAGGCGTTCTTCGTGAGGGCGTCGTAGACGATGGAGTCGTTGGCGGTGAAGGTGACGGGGGAGTTGATGCCGTTGGGCTTTGCACGGTTGATGGAGTCGAGGCGCAACGAGTCGTCTATCGCCTTGTTATGGTGGTAGATGGCCAGTTGCAGTGAGTCCATGGAGAGTGTGTCGGGCTCGTTGGAGGTAGATGCTATGAGACTGTCGCCGATGCCATTGAGACTGTCATTGGATAACACAAGGCTGTCGCGGGATGCCACGAGACTGTCACCAGCCACGACGCGGGGGAGGGTGGTGTCGGAGGTGAGTGTCAAGGGGGTGGGCGGGGGGACGGTGTCTTTCAAGGGGGCGATGCCGGAAGGGGACATAGAGTCATCCACCCTATGCCATGAGGGCATGGATGTGGAGGCCAACATGGCCAATAGGACTGCGAAAAGCAGTATGACTACCGACTTCGTTCTCATTTTAAGGGCAAAGGTACGAATAAGCGAGTGAAAAGCCAAATTTATTTGAGCTTTTCCGAGCAGAAGTACCTTCGGCGAAGCCAAAGGTACGAATAAGCGAGTGAAAAGCCAAATTTATTTGAGCTTTTCCGAGCGTAAGTACCTTCGGCGGAGCCAAAGGTACGAATAAGCGAGGGGATAGCAAAACAAAAAAACAATTTTTATGTTTTCTTTTCTAGTATTCCTAGGGTCACTATTATCCCTATGGTCCCTCGTTTGCCCTTTTCATCCAAACATCTCCTTCCATTGAAGGAAGCGATGCAGCCCCTCTTCTCCAAACTTGGCGAGGCTTCTTTCCGCTTGTTCCACCGTTTTCTCGCGTTCAGGGTGTGACTTGGAGAAGAATTTGTCGGCGTAGCAGATAAGTTGCTCCTCAATGGTTTCAGGGAGGAAGTCGCGGTGGGGTAGGGGTAGGTCTTGGCTCACGATGTCGGTCAGGGAGAGGCCGGCGCCGGTGTGCCGCTCGCACACGCGTGCATGGCGCTCAAAACCCTCGGCACGCAGCATGGCTGCTCCGAGGATGCCGTGGCAGATGTAAGGATGGGTGCCATGGCAGTGGATGCCGGGGGCATCGGTCTGGCAGATGCCGATGTCGTGAAGCATGGCCGCTTCCTCCACGAATTGGCGGTCGATGTTCAATTCCGGGTGTGAAACGACAATCTGTAGCGCTTTGCGCGCTACAGATTGGCTATGTTGGAGGAGAAGGCGTCGCAAGGCATTCTCCTCCGGGTAGTATTTGTCGATGATGGGGCGATAGTCCATCTTAGTTGTCATTGGGCCTCTCTATGTAGGCTATTACGTCGCCCTTCATCACCTTGCTGCCGCGCTTGGCGTTGATTTCCACCAACTTGCCGCCGATGGCTGCCGGTACGTCGACAATCTCTCCCCATGGGGCTTGGATGTAGCAGAACTTGTCGCCTTCCTTGTATTCCTTGCCGATGTAAGGTTCCACTGTGGGGGCGCACTCGCCGTCGCCGTTGAACTCCCAATAGATTTGACCTTTCACGGGGGCGACGATGGCGTCGGCCTTCGCATGCTTGAAAGCGGAAAGTTGCTCCGGGGAGAGTTTCGCGCCGAGTTTCGCATCCTTCATCTTCTGGAGGTCGGCGAGGAAATTCTTCTTTGCCTGACCGGTCTTGAAGTTGCGATACTGCTCGGGGTGCATGCCCAACTCGTAGAGTTCCTCGTCGTCCTGGCCATACTCCCAACCGTTCTCGTCCATCTCCTTGCGGAAGTCGTCAAGGGCGTTGGGGATGAGCGTGTGCGGGTCGGCGTCGGTGAACTCCCTGCCTTGCTTGGCGGCAAGCTCTTTCAGTTCTGGGGCAATCTCTCCGGGGATGCGGCCGCTCTTGCCGAGCACCATGCCCCACATGGCATCGTCCATCATCACATAGCGGCCCTTGCCTTGCTCTATGGTGAGCAGGTTGGTCAGTGCGATGTTCTTCACATATTGTGAGAACGGGGTCACCAGTGGGGGATATCCCACCTTTGGCCATACATAGGCCACCTCGTCGAAGAGTTTCACCAGCAGGTCGTCGATGCTCAACTCTGGCTCGCCCTTCTTTGCACGCGTCTTGTTGATGATTTGATGGATGCCGCCAAGGTCGGCCATCATCGAACCCATCATGCCGCCGGGAAGACCGCAACCGAGGAGCAGCGAACTCATATGCTTGTTGCCGGGGTTGATGAAATAGCCAAGCCAGTCGTCGATGAACTCCTGGGTCAGTGAGCGGGCTTTCATATAGGCGGACATGTTGATGTCGGCCACCTCGAAGCCCTCGTTCTTCAGCATGCTTTGCACGGAGATGATGTCGGGGTGCACCTTTCCCCACGACAGTGGCTCGATGGCGGTGTCGATGATGTCGGCGCCATTGTTGCACACTTCGAGGATGGAGGCCATCGACAGACCCGGGCCGGAATGGCCGTGGTATTGGATGATGACGTCGGGATGCTTGTCCTTGATGGCTTTCGTCAGTTTGCCTAGCATGGCGGGTTGGCCGATGCCTGCCATGTCTTTCAGACAGATTTCAGCAGCTCCGGCGGCAATCACCTCGTCGGCGATGCGGCTGTAGTATTCCACGGTGTGCACGGGCGACGTGGTGATGCAGAGAGTGGCTTGAGGGGTCATGCCAGCCTCCAAAGCCCACTTGATGCTCGGGATGATGTTGCGCGTGTCGTTCAGGCCGCAGAAGATGCGGGGGATGTCCACACCCTGGGCGTGCTTCACCTTGTATTGCAGTTGGCGGACGTCATCGGGGACGGGGTACATGCGCAAAGCATTGAGTCCACGGTCGAGCATGTGCGTCTTGATGCCCACTTCGTTGAAAGGTTTGCAGAAGGCGCGGACGGCGGCGTTGGGGTTTTCGCCGGCGAGCAGGTTCACTTGCTCGAATGCTCCACCATTGGTTTCGACGCGGGAGAAGCAACCCATGTCGATGATGACTGGTGCGATGCGTTCCAATTGGTCTTTGCGCGGTTGGAACTTGCCGGATGATTGCCACATGTCCCTATAGACAAGGCTGAACTGGATTTTCTTTTTCATTCGTTATCAGTTTTAAAGTTTTGTATGTAGGCTTGTAGGTGTTTTACAATCCGTATTCGAAAAGGGGTGAAGGTTTCCCTTACACGTGGCAAAGATAGTAAAAAAATGGGCAACTTCAGAGTTTTGTATGTGTTTTTTTCCAAAAAATCGATGTTTTTTCACTTTTCATGCGTAAAGTCATAGGCTATGCTGCTATATGATGTATCAAAAGTACTTTCTTCGGCAATTTTACATCTTTGATTTTACCTTCTAATTTTTTGATTTTTCATTTTTTTATTTTTTACGGTTCGTTTTTTTTGCTTAATTTTGCACCGTGGATGGTTCTGATGCTGCATTGACGAACCAGCATTTCAAACGTAAACGATAGAGAGATGAAACCTTCTTCCTTGTTGATATTGCTCCCCCTACTGCTCGTGTTTTTCGCGTGTGCTAAGACTGGTGAACAGCAAGAGGCGAAAGATGACATGGTCAAGATAAAGAGTTTTGTGTCGGTGGGCGACTCCATGCTCTATGGATTGGCATGTGATGGCTGCAACGACTCCATGTTGGTTTTCCTTCCCGATTCTGGCGGTGACCCTATACATTACAACATCATCCAAGCCAAGAGTGAGGGTAGGTTTTTTGGACGCCCAAGGATTGGCGACAAGATGGCCGTCTTGATTGACCCGGAAAACCCGAAGGTTGTCTTGTTGGCAGTCAATATGGAGCAGGTGAAGGGCACATGGTATTATGAGGAGTTGCCTGTGGTGCACATGCGTACAACGGCGTCCAATGCAGATAATATGGGGAAAGAGGAGTTGGCCAGAATGGAGCAGAGAAGAGACTCTTTCATCAAAACGCAGATGGTGCCAAGGGAATATGTTTACGTTCTCAAGCGTGATTATACGATGAAAACAGAGGGTGGTCCGCCTGCTTCATCTTCGCTCGACAGAAGGACGCTGGTGGAGTATCCGCCTATCAAGCCGTATATGGAATGGCACCTGCATAATGGGAAAATCGTCTTTTCCGTATGTGTCAAGGACAGCCTCAACCCCGACTCTTTGATATTGCTGAACGACACGGCAGAGTTTGTCTTGCTCCGTAGGGACTCCATGGCATTGCGATTCGCCGACAGGGTTCAAGGATTCAAACTCAAACCCGACTCCTTGCTGGAGCAGGGAAAGTAAGAGGAAAAGTAAGGCGAAGATGAAGATGGCAGCCAAAGTGAACATATGTCCCTTTAACTCCCCTTTAACTCCCTTTTAACTCCCTTTTAACTCCTCTTTAACTCCCCTTTAACTCCTCTTTAACTCCCCTTTAACTCCCAAACAGTTTAATATTTGTATCTCAACAATCGTTCCTCGGCCATGCGCTCATACTTCGTGCCGGGAATGCCGTAGTTGGCATAGGGATGGATGCTGATGCCGCCACGAGGGGTGAACAGTCCGGTGACCTCGATGTATTTGGGATGCATCAGTTTCACCAAATCTTTCATGATGATGTTCACGCAGTCTTCGTGGAAGTCGCCGTGGTTGCGGAAACTGAAAAGGTAGAGTTTCAGACTCTTGCTTTCCACCATGCGCTCGCCGGGGATGTAACTGATGACGATTTCGGCAAAGTCGGGCTGCCCGGTGATGGGGCAGAGCGAGGTGAATTCAGGGCAGTTGAATCTCACCCAGTAATCGTTTTCCTTGTGTTTGTTCTCGAATGTCTCCAACACCTCGGGGGCGTAGTCTGTGGCGTAGCGTGTCTTTGCACCTAAGGCCTGCAGGCCTTCTTTCTCTCTTGACTCTTCCATGGCGATGATTTTAGATGTTGAAGATGTTCAGTATGCCGTAGTCTATACCGTTGTCGTAAACATCCTCGTTCTCATATTTCTTCACGTAGTTCACCACATGGATGGTGAGGGGAAGCACGATGACTTCGTAAGCGGTCTTCAGCAACACCTGCCACAACATCAACACGGGCAGTTCCGAGGTGGGAATCACTCCCCAGAAGGCCAGGGGGAAGAACAGCAGGGAGTCGGCACCTTCGCCCAGCAGTGTGCTGGCGATGGCGCGCCAGGAGAAGTTCTTGCCTTTCGACTTGATTTTCATGCGGCTCATCACGTAGGCGTTGATGAAACTGCCGGCAAGGAATGCCACGAAAGAAGCCAGGGCGATGCGGGGTGCAAGGCCGAAGATGGCATGGAATCCTTCGTCGTTGTTCCAATAAGGTGCGCCGGGGATGGCATCGCAAAGTGCGCATACCGACACGAAGAAAAAGTTCATCAGGAAACCTGTCCATATCAGAAGACGGGCTTTGCGGAAGCCCCATACTTCACATACGCAGTCGTTGATGATGTAGGAGATAGGGAAAATCAGCAAGCCGCCTGTCACGTTGATTGGACCTAATGCTATCTGCTTTGTTCCCAATAGGTTCGCCGTAATGAGGCACACTGTGAAAAGTATGCTGAACAAGAGGAACAGCACACTCACTTTGGGTTGGTTCTTTGTCATTTTCTTGTTTTTTAAGAGGTTCTCAAGCACTCTGTGGAAAAAATCGGCTGCAAAATTACACTTTTTCCGCAAAATAACGAAAGAATAAAATAAAAATATTATATTTGCGCGTTAAAAACAATTAGAATTGACAGTAATGAGAAATTTGATGATACTCATTGTCTTGTTGGCTGTGTCATTGGGTGGGCAAGCACAAGACAAAATGCATTTGACGGGTGTCTGCCCGCAAACCATGGACTCCGTATGGGTGGTTGACTTGGCTCATGGCTTCCTGATGGCAAAGATACCAGTGAGAGAAGGGAAGTTCGACACTACGTTGCCCGTGGAGAAGGATGCTTTGTATGGGATTGGAAGAAGGGAGTATTTGGTGCCGTTCTTCGCCGACCTTGAACCTTTGGAGGTTGACTTGGTGGCGCACAAGGTGAAAGGCTCTACGCTCAACGAGATGACCATGAGGTGCGACCTGTCGCTCGACTCACTCGACCAAGTGATCAATGGAAGGATGGAGGCATTGAAAGCTCTTGATGAAGCTGGCGATGTGAAGTTCGCTCGACAGCAGATGGCCGACCTGAAGGTTAGCCGGGTGGCTCGACGCATAGAGATACTAAAGCCTTATGCCGGCACTATGGTGCCTGCCGCATTCCTGCCCGACATGTTCATGGAGATGAGTTATGAACAGGTGAAGCCATGGCTCGTGGACGACGCACCTTACATCAACCATCCCAGGATGAATGTGGCTAAGCAATATGCCATGGGCTTGGAGAAGAAACAGCCGGGAAGGAAGTTTGCCGACCTTGCCATGCGAAACATGGAAGGTGGCATTTGCCATCTGAGTGATTGGTGTGGAAAGGGATACTATGTATTGGTAGACTTCTGGGCCAGTTGGTGTGGACCTTGCCGGAAAGAGATGCCAAACGTCGTGGAAAACTATGTGAAATACCACAAGGAGGGGTTTGAAATCGTTGGAGTGTCGTTCGACCAAAACGAAGCACAATGGAAGGCTGCCGTCAAAAACCTCGGTATGGACTGGCCGCAAATCTCCGACCTCAAGGGGTGGGAGTGTGCCGCATCCGACGCTTACGGGGTGATTGCCATACCATCCAACGTGTTGCTTGATGGCAACGGATGCATCGTCGCATACGACCTGAGAGGGGAGAGGCTCGGAGAGCAACTCAAAACCATATACGGCTTCTAGTATATCTAGTGCCTCTAGTGTATCTAGTGCCTCTAGTATATCTAGGTCCTCTAGTATTTTCTAGTGCTTCTAGTATATCCAGTGCCTCTAGTATATCTAGGTCCTCTAGTCTCTCCTATCTCTCTAGTTCAGAATAGCTTGTGCCGCAGCCGGTGATACGGCATTGAAAACCAGCCAGACTATGTAGGTGATGAAGATGACAGTAAGCACCAAGCCTTCCCAGCGCTCCACCTTGTAGCGGGTGAAGGAGAAGAGCCATAGCAGTACCATGCTCAATGTCATCAGGCCATAGTCTTCCATATGGATGTCTTTTGTCTCCATAGGGCAGATGATGCCTGTCAGACCTAATATCAATAATACATTATATACATTGCTGCCTATCACGTTGCCGATGGCGATGGCACTTTGGCCTTTCTTCGCGGCCACTACACTGGTGGCCAACTCGGGAAGCGACGTGCCTCCGGCTACGATGGTGAGGCCTATGACGGCGTCTGATACATTCAGGGCGCGTGCCACGTCGGTGGCGGAGTTGACAAACAGGTTGCTGCCTAAAATAAGGCAGGCAAGGCCCAGCACCACAAAGAAGGAGGATTTCCATAAAGGCATCTCTTCCTGCGCCTTTTCTGTGGAGGCTTCGGGTTTCCCTTTCTTTGCCTGCCACAAGGTGTAAAACATGAAAAAGATGAAAACGGCAAACAATACTAATGCATCGAGGCGGCTGATCTTGTTGTCGAAACATAGGGCGATGAGCAGTACGCCGGCTAGCACCGACCAAGGCATGTCCTTGGTCACCGTGGAGTGAAGGATGGTGATGGGAGCCACCAAGGCTGCCACGCCGACAATCAATAGTGTGTTGAAAATGTTGCTGCCCACGACATTGCCCACGGCCAAGTCGGAGGTGCCTTTCAAGGCTGACACCAGGCTGATGCACAATTCGGGCATGGAGGTGCCCAAGGCTACGATGGTGAGGCCGATGACCATCTGGGGTATGCGAAGCCGCCGGGCGATGGATACCGCACCGTCGGTCATGCGGTCGGCACCCCACAAGACCAGTGCGATGCCGGCGATGATGATGATGATGTCTAATGCTAATTCCATTTGATGTCGTATTTGTCGATGTCAAGCAAACTGCAGACAGCCTCCAAACCCTCACGGTCGGCGTCATCGAAGGCACCCAATTCACGGGAGTCGATGTCGAGGACGCCGGTCACATGGCCGTGGCAATCGTGCATGGGTACGACGATTTCGCTGCGTGACTCGCTGGAGCAGGCGATGTGCCCGGGAAACTGCTCCACATCATCCACGATGATGGTGCTGTCTTGCTCCCACGCCGTGCCGCATACTCCGCGCCCGCGAGCGATGCTGAAGCAGGCCATGGTCCCTTGGAATGGGCCGAGGCGCAACATGCCGTCGCTTACCAAGTAGAAACCCACCCAGAAGAAACGCTCGCCGAATGTCTCACGAAGCAAGGCGGTGACGTTGGCAAGGATGCCGATATAGTTGCGCTCGCCGTCAACAAGGCTGCGCAATTGGGGGAGCAAGGCGGCGTATGCCTCGCGTCGGGAGGTGCCTTCTTCTGAGGGGATGGGAGTGGTCGTTTGATTCATGTGGCAAAGGTACGATGAAGTGAGCGAAAAGCCAAATTTTTTTGAGGTAAAAGAGTCGAGTAGTTTCAACAGAGTGGAAAATTGCGGATTGTGAGGTTGGATGATGGGCAAAGGCGCGTTTGTGTAAAATTTTTCAACAAATGCCTTTTTTCTTGTCATTTTGCAATGAATGATGAAATAATTGTGTACTTTTGCAAATCATTTGGCTTTTGCCACACCATATGGAAATTCAGATTCAATAATATATATCTTTAGCTTTTTATGAAACGACAGAAAAGATTCATCCTTCAAGAGAGTGAGATTCCAACACAGTGGTACAACATACAAGCGGAGATGCCCAACAAGCCACTGCCGCCATTGCACCCTGGAACCAAGCAGCCTCTAAGCGCTGAGGACCTGGCACACATCTTCAGCCTGGAGTGCTCCAAGCAGGAACTCGACACCGAGCATCCGTGGATTGACATACCGGAGCCGGTGCTGGAAATGTACAAATACTACAGGGCAACACCTCTTGTCAGGGCATACGCCTTGGAGGAGGCGCTCGGTACACCGGCACACATCTATTTCAAGAACGAGAGTGTCAACCCGCTTGGATCTCACAAAATCAACTCCGCACTACCACAGTGCTACTACTGCAAGCAGGAGGGGGTTACCAACGTCACCACTGAGACTGGGGCAGGACAGTGGGGAGCAGCTCTCAGCTACGCTGCAAAGGTCTTCGGATTGGAAACCGCTGTATATCAAGTGAAAATATCAATGCAGCAGAAACCATACAGGTCGTCCATCATGCGCACCTTCGGTGCTACCGTCGAGGGCTCGCCGTCCATGTCGACAAGGGCGGGAAAGGATATCATCACAAGGGAACCCACACACATGGGGTCGCTCGGCACAGCCATCTCGGAAGCCGTGGAATTGGCCACAACCACGCCAAACTGCAAATACACCCTCGGGTCGGTGCTCAACCACGTGTCGCTCCATCAGTCCATCATCGGTCTGGAAGCCGAGAAGCAGATGGAGATGGCCGGAGAATATCCCGACAAGGTCATCGCATGCTTTGGGGGTGGCTCCAACTTCGGTGGCATCGCATTCCCCTTCATGAGACATAATTTCACCGGGGAAAGGAATACCGAATTCATCGCAGCAGAACCCGCCAGCTGTCCCAAACTCACCAGGGGTGTCTTCGATTACGATTTTGGAGACGAGGCTGGATACACACCGCTACTCCCCATGTTCACACTCGGACACAACTTCAAACCAGCCAATATCCACGCCGGTGGGCTCAGATATCACGGAGCAGGCATGATTGTCAGCCAGTTGCTCAAGGATGGATTCATGAAGGGTGTGGACATACCACAACTCGAGACTTTCGAGGCTGGCATCCTCTTCAGCAGGACGGAAGGCATCATACCGGCACCAGAGAGCTGCCACGCCATCGCAGCAACCATCAGGGAGGCCCTTAAGTGCAAGGAAACAGGTGAGGAACAGGTCATCCTCTTCAACCTCAGCGGACACGGACTCATCGACATGACCGCCTACGACCAATACATCAATGGCGACCTCCGCAACTACGAACTCTCCGACGAAGACCTCGCTAAGGGGATGGCTGAACTACCGCACCTGGTGTAAAGCCTCTAAGGTCTTTAGGGACTCTAAGGCCTTTAAGGTCATTAAAATGAAGTCTTTAGATAAAAGTATATGAGAAGAGGCCCGGCAATCACGCCGGGCCTCTTCTTGTCGGATGCGGCATTGCCATTGCGTTGCAGCAGAATATTCTTCCATAAAAAACACCTTGTTTCCTTTGGCGTTTTCAAAAAAATGGCTAATTTTGCAGATTATATGCAACCAACCAACATAGTTTATATAGTTTATAATGTATAGGACGAATACTTGTGGAGAGTTGAGACTTTCCGATGCCGGCCGCAAAGTCACACTGGCCGGATGGGTGCAGCGCAGCAGGAAAATGGGTGCAATGACGTTTATCGACCTGAGAGACAGGTATGGCATCACCCAACTGGTGTTCAACGATGAGACCGACAACGAACTTTTCGACCTGGCCAACAAATTGGGCCGGGAGTTCTGCGTCCAGGCCACTGGAACTGTCAGGGAGAGACAAAGCAAGAATCCGAAGATGCCCACGGGGGACATCGAAATCATCGTTGAAAAACTGAATGTCCTCAGCGAAAGTGCGACGCCGCCGTTCACCATCGAAGACAACACCGACGGTGGCGACGACATCAGGATGAAATACAGATATCTCGACCTCAGACGCAACCCTGTCAGGAAAAACCTCGAACTCAGGCACAAGATGACCATCGCCATTCGAAACTTCCTCGACTCCAAGGACTTCATCGAGGTGGAGACTCCCATTCTCATCGGTTCCACACCCGAGGGGGCAAGGGATTTCGTCGTGCCTTCACGCATGAACCCGGGGCAGTTCTACGCACTCCCGCAGAGTCCGCAGACCCTCAAGCAACTCCTCATGGTGAGCGGGTTCGACCGCTATTTCCAAATCGCCAAGTGTTTCCGTGATGAGGATCTCAGGGCCGACAGGCAACCGGAGTTCACACAAATCGACTGTGAGATGAGTTTCGTTGACCAAGAGGATGTCATATCTCTCTTCGAGGATATGTGCCGTCATCTCTTCAAGCAACTCCTCGGTGTCTCCCTGCCCGACAAGTTGCAGCAGATGACGTGGCATGAGGCCATGAGACGTTTCGGAAGCGACAAACCCGACTTGAGATTCGGCATGGAGTTCGTCGAACTGATGGACGTCTTGCAAATCGGTACCTTCCCCGTCTTCGACCAGGCGGCCTATATCGGAGGAATCTGTGTGCCGGGATGCGCCTCATACACCCGCAAGCAACTCGACCAACTCACCGATTTCGTCAAACGACCCCAAGTGGGAGCAAAAGGCTTGGTCTATGTGAAATACAACACCGACGGTACCATCAAGAGCAGTGTTGACAAATTCTACTCCAAAGAGACTCTCCTTGCACTCAAGGAGAAAATGGGGGCTGCCGATGGCGACCTCGTGCTCATTCTCAGCGGAGACAACGCCAACAAGACGAGGGTGCAACTCTGCACATTACGACTGGAAATGGGCGACCGTCTCGGACTGCGCGACAAGAACCGCTTCGAATGCTTGTGGATCATCGACTTCCCACTCTTTGAGTGGAGCGACGAGGAGCAGAGGCTCATGGCCACACACCACCCCTTCACCATGCCCAACCCCGACGACATTCCTTTGCTCGATGAGCATCCTGAGCGCGTCAGGGCGAAGGCTTACGACTTCGTGTGCAACGGCATAGAGGTCGGAGGAGGCAGCTTGCGTATCCACGACGGAAAACTCCAGGCGAAAATGTTCGACATCCTTGGTTTCACACCGGAAAGGGCTATGGCACAGTTCGGATTCCTCATCAATGCCTTCAAGTTTGGCGCACCACCACACGCAGGGTTGGCTTTCGGGCTCGACCGCTTCGTCGCCATCTTCGCCGGACTTGACAGCATCCGCGACTGCATCGCCTTCCCCAAGAACAACAGTGGAAGGGATGTCATGCTCGACGCACCGTCGGAATTGGACCCCAAGCAACTGGAAGAGTTGCAAATCAAAGTAGAATTGCGTGAACAATAAGCTATAGTTACTCCAAAGGCTATTGCTATAAGTTATTTAGAGTCTATGTAAATCATAGGCTCTAAATGTTGTATGTAAGCAAAAATAGTTGACATAAATCAAGAAATGCATGAAAATGAACATTTTAAGGCTTTCTCGTGTCACATTTTTTGCAGAAAATTAGTTAGGATGAAATAAAAGGTGTAACTTTGCAACCGAATTTAAAAGATTGGTAATAAATAAGTTCACCAAATATTATTTTTTGTTTTAACTAAATCATGGCAGAAAAGAAAACTACAAAGGCAGCCGCTGAGAAGAAGGCTACCACAGAGAAGAAAGCAGCTACCAAGAAGACTGCTAAGAAAGTAGAAATCATCATCAATGCTGAGACCGTTGGGTTCAAGGCTGGTGACGTTTATCAAGCATTGTCCGCAGCCGAGAAGGCTCAGACTGTGAAGCAGATTGCCAAGGCAGCCAAAATCACTGAGGAGGAGACTCTGCTCGGTATGGGTTGGCTCTTCAAAGAGGGCAAAATCAAAGAGGATAACGGACTCTTCACGCTCGCTTAATCTTTATATTACATAATTCAAAAAAGGCTGGTGTCTCGAGACACCAGCCTTTTTTGAATTATGTAATATAAAGATTAAGCGAGCGTGAAGAGTCCGTTATCCTCTTTG
>JAFWSS010000077.1 GCA_017524385.1 Prevotella sp. | reverse complement strand
TGCAATCGGTTGTGAAGTGAAGCCCGAAGGGCTGGGACGACCACAGGCAGGTGGTGGAGCGAAGCGTAACCCCTGCTTGACGATGATATAAAACCAACAACCCCGAAGGGGTGGCAGAGCAACAATATGACGTGTATGAAGTTGTCATTCTGCCACCCCTTCGGGGTTGTTGTTCCCAGCATGCTTTTAGCAGGGGTTCCGTGCTTCGCACTCCACCGCCTGCCTGTACTCTGACCACCCCTTCGGGGTTCGTTCAACATAGGTCTACGGACTAGAAGGACTAGAAGGACTAGAAGAACTATTTTGCCCTAATAGTCCGTAGACGGGACGCAGGCTCGCGAAAGTTGGTCAATTATAAATTATTAATTATAAATTATTAATTATATTTTCCCGTTTCTCTGTAGATGAGGCCCACGTTGGTGACGATGTTGTTGATGATAACACCACCTTTGCTCAAGATGATGTCCACCAGGCTGGTAACGTCGGTGATGGACACTTGGCCATCGCGGTTCACGTCGGCCAAGCTGGAGTATCCCGCGTTAGTGCTCAGGATGAGGTTCACCAGGTTGGACACGTCAGTGACGTTCACTTCACCATCGCTGTTCACGTCGCCCAAGCTGGAGATGGTCTGTTGGAAAATTGCCTGGAAGGAGCCTATGGTCATGGCACCGTTGGGATGATGGAGGGTGTTGGCGCCGCCGAGGAAGAGTTGGGGGTGGTCGTTGTCACCGAGGGAGACGGGGTTGTAGCTGCCCGTGAAGAGCACCGCTCCGTCGGCACTGGTGACGACGGTCGGGGCGACGTTCTTGATGGTCACGCCATTGAACACCGGGTCGGTGATGACGCTTGTGCCCATGACGGGCATCACCTTGTCACCTTCCACCTTCCAGCCATTGCCCAAGGCGGAGGCCAACTGCGTGGAGCCCATGCTGCCGACAGCCGTGCCTTGTGCATCGCCGAGAGGCGAAAAGTAATAACAGTTCACCGTCGTCACCCTGTTGCGACCGAAGGTATTGCTGCCTGAGGTGTCTATGGAATAGATGCCTTCTGGAAGGAATGCGCTGTTCTTGATGGTCGTAGCACCCTGGCTCCATCCCACGAAGCCGCCCCAGCAGCTGGTGGAAGCTCCCGTGAAGCTGCCGTCGAAGAGGCTGTTGTCGATGACCACATTGCCGCCTGATTTCACCTCCCCGATGAATCCGCCGTGAGTGCCGTCGCCATTGACGCTGCTGTTGATGGCCACGCTGCTCCAGCAGTTATCGATGGTGACCTTGCCATAGCACTCGCCGATGAGTCCCGAACGGTACTTGTCAGAGGCTGTGAGGGTGCCGGCAGTGTGAAGGTTTCGGAAGGTGGCACCATCCACATGGCGGAACGGGGCGCAGTACTGTCCCGTTGCCGGCAGGTTGGTGAGGGTCAGCAGATGCCCATTGCCATCGAAGATACCCTTGAACCGATAGTTGCTTGTGCCCACCATGGTGGAGACGGTGATGTCGGCGGCCAGATGCACGACCTTCCCTTCGTAGGTCGAGCCGTTCGCCACGCTGGCGGCAAAGTTGTTCCAGTCGGATGCCGAACAGATGACCTTGTCGACATTGTTTCTCACGATATAGGGACGCCCGGCCTTGATTCTCGTAGCAGGCTTGAAGTTCAGATGGTAGGCGAAGTCGCTGAGTGCGAATCCCGTGGTGTGGCCGTCGTAGGCATTCTCGGTGTCGAGTTCCATCACGGTGAATCCCTCGAGCGGCTGTCCTTCGAGATTGTCCACGTCGAAGGGCAGGCACAGCGTGTTCCACGACCCGTCGGTGTAGAGAGTGTGCCCTCCCAAGCGCACGCTGGCTACATCACCTTCATGCGCGTCGATGACAGCTGTGTTGTTGTTGTCGTCATACAGTTGGATGGTGGCGGCGATGTCCAGCGCCTCTTGCGGGTTGAATTCGCCAGCCTCCTCTATGCGCCATCTGTTGGCATCAGAGGCGCCATAAGTGCCGAATATGGAAATGCTAGGGCCGACATTGTTAAGGGTCAAGGTCGCACCGTCGTCGTTGTTTGTGAAGAATATGTATTTATATTCATTGTCACTTGGGAAGGCGTCGGCATCGATGACGAAGGGTGACCCCAGGCGGGGCACGAGAGTACAGTCGTATTTCAGATACATCTTTGCCTTAGGGCAGTAGAGGTAGTGTTTTCCGTCGTAGGTGATGATGGCAAACCGCTTGTCCTCCTCAGGCGCGTCCGTCCGCTCCTGTCCTGACGCCAGCCCCGTGCCGTCGGCGTTCATCACCATCTCGCCGCGTTGTGTCGCAAGCTTGTAGAATTTGTTGTTGCTTAAAGCGACGGGGTGACGGTGGTAGAGTATGCGGTTTTCGACAAAGGTCACGTCTGCGAGACTCTCGGAGATGGTGATGGTGCCACAAGAGCCACGATTTCCCGCCCCGATGGCCGTCCAAGCAAAATAACCCTTTGTGGCGCTGACTCTGGAAATGCCGTCCTCGATATTGATGCTGCCGCAGGAGTTCTGGCAACCGCTGCCTATAGCCGGACATTGGGTTCCACCCGTGGCAGTGATGTCACCTCCTTTGATGGTGATGTTGCCACAAGTGTTCATATAACTGCCGCCGATGCCAGCCCCATTACCATCACCTTCGGCAAAGATGCTGCCGCCCTCGATGACGATGTTGTTGCAAGAGCCATTATTGCCGCAACCGATGCCTGCCCCATCTTTCGAGCTCGCGGCAGTGATGCTGCCGCCCTTGATGATGATGTCGCCGATAGAGCTTTCACCGCCTCCGCCGATTCCAGCACCATATTCACCACCTGCGGCAGTGACGCGGCCGCCCTTGATGACGATTTTGCCGCAAGAGCCTTTATTGCCAGAGCCGATGCCAGCACTAGAATGACCACCTACGACAGTCATGTCGCCACCCTCGATGACGATGTCGCCGCAAGGGGCATTGTAACTGCCGCCTATGGCAGCAGCATTATCACCACCTGTGGCATAGAGCTTTCCATCACCTCGCAGGGTGAGCGTATGCCCTTCGGGAATGAAGATGGCAGGATTACCATACCCTCCACTCAATATGCATTTCGAATCTTTGTCAAAGATGATGGTGGCATCGCCCAAGCAAGTGACGGCAGGCCATATGTTTACATCCTCTGGCGAGCTGGAAAGATCCTTGATGACCACGTCGCACAATGTCACCGTGGCACCTGGGGCGATTGTCAAGTGAGTTTTACTGCCACCTTCGTCGTAGAGCACGTCGCCGTCGTACAACATTAAGTCGGTTGTCGAGTAGTCAAGAAACAGTTCGTTCATCCTCTCTGTGGTGAAGTGCATATAGATGTAGTCGGTTCCCGAACCGCAGCCTGTGTTCAGGTCGTAGCCCAAATCGTCACCGATGAGTCCAACCGCCCCACTCTGCGTGCTGTTGAAGGTGATGCTTGTGACGGCGCGTAAGTCTGGAAACCAATCCTTGGTGTAGTAGAGATAGATGTATTGGCCTTCCGCGTTGCTGTTCAGGTCGCCGTACACATGCTCGAAATGTTCACCTCCGTCATAAGGTGTAAGCTCGTAAAGGCGGCCGTTATGATAGAGGTCGGAAGGCGGGTTCTTGCCTTCACGGATGTAGAAATCGGTGATGTAAAAGTCATCGTCAAGGGAGGATGATGTCTTGTACATCAGATAGATGTAGTCGCTGCTAGAACCGCAGCCTTTGTTCAAGTCATAGTCGATGATCTTCCATCCCCTGTTCCGATAGTGGTCCTTGAGGTCGTTCACCTCGCTTTTCGTGCCGCCAATGAGCTTCACTTCAGAGATGTAATTCTTAGCCCATGCACCTTGTACGGATGTGAGCAATGCAAGCAGCAAAACCATGGCCACTCGCGACAGGAATGTGATAAAAGAAGGTTTCATGTAGTTGGGGTGTTTAGAAAGTTGATAATAGGATGTCAAGGTGAGCAGACCGATTCCCCTGCTCTCACAGCAGGGAAACCATCCTTCGAGTGAACCCGAGGTGTTTATGTATTTGCCAGGTAAAAGCAGCAGCGCTGCCATTTGGTTACAAAGATATGTTTTTTTTGCGATATGACATTGGATTTTTGTGGTTTTTTCTTGTGTTTTCACAGCAATTTTTGGATTTTTGCGACAAATTGCAAGAATCAGGGGTATGATAACATATAATTAGTAAGTAATAAGGAAGATCGGACGGGAGACAACCTCAATTATTCTCTCGAATTTCCTGACAAACAGTGTAAATAATTCTTGAACATATAATTAACATATAATAAACCATTAATTGGTGCGCACAGACATTTATGATAAGTATCGGGATAGGATGTCCAATTTGTTGTATCGACTTTTAATCAAAGCCCCTGCTCCTTTGCGGTCAGGGGTGGGATATGCGCACCGGCCATTTGTTCACGACTGAAAACGTCATATTTGAAAAACGCAAGAATAACCTTTGGGTCAAATACC
>JAFWSS010000076.1 GCA_017524385.1 Prevotella sp. | reverse complement strand
GCGTTGCCATCCAGGCAGATGCTGCAACCACTACTATTAGCTGCGAGCACAACCCTGTCATCCACGTCATACCTTGCATTGGCCGGAGCCTTGGGAGCCAATTCGTTGAGTACGATGCCCACCACACTCGCCACGTCCGTCACGTTGATGCTCTTATCATTATTCATATCCGCATTCTGCTTGATGAAAACGGGAAGCGTTTCACCAAGGATGTGAGCGACAATCAACGAAATGTCGGTGATGTTGACAACACCGTCGCCATTCACGTCGCCAAGGTGGATGCGAGGCTTGCCCAAATAGTATCGCGAAAAGCCTCTCAACACACCTCGTTCATAGTAGCTGAACGAAAGGGTGTCACACATCTCGGTATCAGGTGCCGTGTACACCAAATCCGTACCATCAATGACTACCGTGCCATGCAGAGCATTGGCGAAACCGATTTTATAATTGTCTGGCAACTCCGTTTCCACAGTAATGGTTTGTTCAGGCATCGTCTCATATTCCATAGGTGGTATAACCCATGTAGTGTCACCTTTCTCACCATTGGAGAGTTTTGCTATGGTCGTCGATGACAGATTATCAGTAATCCTTACGGTGTTGAAATTACCTGTCATCTCTGCCGCCACCTGTGTGTTGCCACATTCCAGTATAATTCCGCTTCCCATACTGGAATACCCACGATAGTTGATTACAGGTTGTCCCTCTTGGATATCGGCATAAAATTGGTAAACATCCATATAAGAAGGATGCTTGTCTTTCTGTGCCGACATTCCAGAAATGCTGATGTGGCAAGATGATGGCATGAGGATACGGCTGAAATCAGTAATGTAGTTATAGGCCACACTGAGTACCAGACTGTCAGAGCAAGAGAAAGACAACACATTGATGTCTTGAAGCTGATTGCCGCGCAGATCAACATAATGCAGCGAATCTAGCGGCAATAAAGGAGCCACGTCACGAATATCGTTATAACTCAAGTTCAGTGTATGTACATTAGGCAAATAAACCACATCCCGGATATCATTAATCCCTAATCCAGACAGATTGATAGCAGTGATCGTATCGGTCTGCTGCTGTGTGACAACGGAATTAGCATCCAGTCCGAGATGTATCTTTACACCCTCTGCAAACTCTGATGAGTAGAAGGTCACATTCTGTGCTGTCACCATGAATGGTACGGCTATACTCATCAATAAGAAGATGGTTCGTTTTAATGTATTCATAATTCCTAATCGTCTAAATTAATGATGTCTGCCATGTATTCCTCTTTTTTTGATTTCGACTGGAATGTAATGGTATAATGATTTCGTTCATACTTTACGCCATTTCCTTTCATATTTGAACTATTCCTTATAGGAACATAAGACACACGACCGTTTGACCACCAGATCTTCATCCACATATCTTTGATTGGGATTACGCCTCCATTTTCAGGTTGAGGGCCTATGGCACTGACGCGCTTCAATCGTATCTTGCCATCCTGAACAATGGGTGTATAGGTCGATATACAATTCACTTCACCTGCTGTATATGTCTCACCAATTGCCGTGACTTCAACTGACAAAATCCGCTCTTTAACGGCTTCGGCATCAAAAGTCCCCGATATCCATCCTTTTTTCTTTACTACGACATCAAATACGATTTCATCATCGCGGAAAGTCATATACGCATGGTTGTCATCCCATTTGTTTCCTAAATCATTGATGTTTCGAATGGTTGTTTTTGTCACATCAAGGTAGGTCTTAAGAATTTTGGCAAAGGGGAAAGTCTTTTCACTCATATCTAGAATCTTGTCAGCTACTGCACCGGCACGCTCTAAATCAGTCATGTCTTGCCATTGGTTGTAACTCTTCACGGCATCAATACAGCTCTTAACCATCTTGGTGTATTTCAGAGCATCTTTGCTGAGGCGTACTGCGTCAGAAATCTCGTCACGCACGGCATTAACCATACCGAGGAACCTACGGTCTTCATTATAGAGAATATTGTAGAATTTCCATTCGGGAATGGCATCACGAATGTAAGAGTAACTGCCGCTTCTTTCTATCTTACCTGCCAAATCATCATAGTCCAATGCATAGCCCAGCGTTTCCTGCATCTCATCCATACATTTGGACATGTCACCCAGTTTGCCGTCAAATTCCTTGACGGTGCTGCACAATGCCATGATGATGTTGACGCACATCTCCAAATCTTCTTCTCCTGACGAGTAGTCGCCGTTATCCACCAATTGCACCAGTGGATTCTCCTTGATGTTATAGTCATCGTTAGTGGCGATCAGCTTGGTGCCATATTCATCCACGCTCTCTACATAGAAGTAATAGAGTTCATCTTTCCCCGTCGGCGGCGAGGTGATGGGAACGTTATGTCTGATAACGACTTCTTTTGATTCGCCTGGTGAAATATAAATACGGTCCGAGTAATCATATTGATAGTAGTCGTTCACAACGAATGGTGCGACACTGCCGGCAAGAACTTGTGCATCTGTCGACTCGAATGGATTCTTTGGTGGATTATCCACATAATCTTTTCTTGCCGTGACTATTCGCAATTTTCCTTCCCAAGTAGCGCGTGTGATATTCTTGACTTTGAACTTCATTTTTAGGCGAGGTGCAAACTCAACATTCGAGTCAAATTGCAAATCATGGGTAAAGCGTGACCTGTATTCTTCCTCATTGAACAATGCAGTGTGATACAACATATTCTCACCTTCCATAACAGTTATGGTCTGTTTCTCGCAATAAAAGTCCTGGGTCTTAATGTTGATTTCCAACACTGTGCCTACAGGAATGTTATCACGGCGGTAAAAACCGAATTCATCGCTTTGAGTTTCAAAACCGTCGGAGAAGGTCACGTCCCATTTTATTCCCCACAAAGGCGAATTATCGTAACCTTTATGTATATACCCAGAGATTTTTCCGAAAGCTACGTCAGGTGATGCTGTCACCGTCATAGGAACCTCATTGGAATTCACCGAGTGTTTTGTGCCATCGGCATCCGTATATACACCTCGTACCATATAGGTGTACGAACCAACAGGCGGATGGTCGAGGACAGTGGCATTGGAGGGATAGATGCTCTGTGATTTCCCGGCGACTTTCGCTTTGGCTCCATTTGCATCAGTGCGGATAACGCCCCAACTCACATCATTGGGAATGGAGTTAAATGACAACGTCACAAATCCATTATTCTCCTTCGCAGTGAGTTCTATCTTGGGTGTTTCTACTGCATTAACCTTAAAAGTCTGCTCTAAGGCCACACCCGCATTTACGGAGTTCCAAAAATGAGCTTTCAACGTATGATTGCCTACTGACAAA
This sequence comes from Prevotella sp., assembly GCA_017524385.1. GTDB lineage: Bacteria > Bacteroidota > Bacteroidia > Bacteroidales > Bacteroidaceae > Prevotella. The sequence continues at coordinate 15,112 of JAFWSS010000076.1, read as the reverse complement.
TCTCGCACGTCAAGCGTGTAAGGGTTTAGGATTAATTCATCACTAGAATCTTGAGTTTTCACCAATATCGGCTCTTCGTCATCCACAGAGATGCTAAAAGATGACATTTTCACATCTTTTGGGTCAACGTTATACCTCGACTTCACGATAATCGGGGTCATCGTCACGGCGCTCACCGTCTTTCCGCTGCTGCTTTTGGCGCGGCAATAGAGGCGATGGTGACCGGGGGAGATGTCGCCGAGGTCGAGGTCGTTGACGAAGATGTAGTCTTTCCCGTCGGAGGCAAGGTGACCTTCGATGGTGTGTGAATGTGCGATGTCATCGTCTATCCAGTACTCCAAGGAGGTGGCAGTGCCTGCGGATAATTTGAGGACAGGCGACGAATAGACGGCACTCTCGCCACCGCCCTCCAATGTGATGCGCATATTGAGTTTGTGGAAGCCCCAAGGGAATTTGGTGTTGTCGCGCAGGTCGAGGTTGAATTCCTGCTCATCTTCTGTATTGCTGATATCCACACTTTCCTTCAGTTCGAATTTGTCATCGAACCAATACTCCATCTTGCTACTCTGCGCCGCCACCCGCTTGAGGAAAAGCGAACTGGTGATAGCGGAGTAGTAGCCATCCGACTGCTTGGCGCGGAAACTGAACTTATGAACACCGTTGTCCAACTGGTCGGTTTGGATGCTGAGTCTGACTGCCTCGTCGGTGCCACTCATACTTTCTATGACCCGACCTCCAAAGTCATCATCAAACCAATATTCATACTGTGTCAGCGATTGCGCTTGGGTCAAGAATGGAAGCAGACAGAGCAGGCTGGCAAATATGCTGATAATTGTTTTCCTACTCATAGCTTTGTTTTTTATTGTCCTGCCTTGACGCGAATCTTAACGTTAAGCTTGCCTTGGGCATCTGTCTGCTCATCCACCTTTTTATTAACGATATAGGGAACGGGGGCTAATTGCTGGTCATTGAAACCTGTGCCAGCATAAATACCCACTTGGTTTTCGTATTTTACATAGTTGCCTTTGAAATGAAAATTGGATAAAGGACTTATCCCTGTTTTAGAGTTTTCAAAGAAATTGTATGTGGATTCTGCTATATTAGGTTCATAAATGTTGTCGTCCTCCCATCTCATATAATAAATATTATTTGAAATCTGACATCCAATGACATTTTCCAAATTATACTTACCAATTATTACATTTCCTGTAATAACACTACCTCTGCAATATATTTTTGTTGTAGTACCATCAGTAGTTATAGTTGTCCCAAATAAATTGAATGCGTAGGATGTAACATAAGAGTTATAAAAAATATTATTTTCTATAAAGCCATTATTAAGAAGAATAATAGAATGAGCTATATTATTAGTGAAGTAACCATTTGCTTCATTAAAATCAGAATTTGAACGTAAATAACATTGATTCACCATTGTTCCTTCACATGAGCTATTCATAACATTAACCCTAGCTGCATTACAATATCTAACCAACACATTGTTTACAGAAGATCCATCAGCCCCGATACATACAGTACCTGTTATATAACACCCCAGCAACGCGCTTCCGTCACTGCCAGCGTTGAAGTGAATAGATCCATTGATGGTGGTGGCCCCATCCACATTCTCATTTTTAGCATAATGGCCGATACCGATGATGGTGAGTTTCTTCGTGACTGTCACTGTGTCTTTCTTGCCAAATCCACCACCTGGCAGATACACAACGCTACCATCAGAAGCTCCATCTACAGCTTCCTGAAGGGATTTATAAAGAGAGGTTTCTCCACCAGTGGAGACCACTGATATTTGCTGGGCAAACAGCCCTATTGTCGCCATGATGGCGAGGAATAAAGTAAGAAATAGTTTTTTCATAATCGTATATTTTTAGGTTTAAGAATTGTTGTTTATGATGATTTTTTTATCGTACAACATTGTCGAGGAGAATCCCCCGAAGTCGTAGGGACTTGCTTTATGCATGTCCGCTTGCGAAATGGGATTTCATTCAAACCATAAAGCCTTTCTTCGTTTTTTACGGACATGCACGAGGCAAGTCCCTACGACTTCACCGCCATTCTTGGCGTTCTTGGAATTTTTATCTTTTTCATTCGCATAGTTCAAAAAAAGGCACAATAAAAAACGTGGACTAAAACTTCGTCTACGTTTCGGAGGTATCGCCAAACACCTTACAGCCATATACGAGTAAGAGCCTACGCCGAGGCGTGAGCGTTATAGCTTTTACTCTTGACTGTTTCTTCTAATTGGCGATTTTCCGAAACAAGAATATCAGTTAACGCTTTTATCCTTTATGTCTTGTTGTTATGATGTTACATAGGCAATCTGTTTTGGGGGTGGATGATGTTTTTATTTAAGTTTCGCATTCGCTCCACTTTCTGGAGTTAAAGAGGAGTTAAAAGGAAGTTCAAGGGGAGTTAAAGGGACATATGTCCACTTTTACCACCTTTTGAGGGTAAATGATACCATTCATAGTTCTTTAATCTTCACACCTCATTTTCCTTACTTGCGAAAATTGAGTTTTTATAAATTGTCTTTTACCATTTGCAGGTCAATACCAAGTTGTTCTGCGATATCCTCAGGTGAGATTCCTGCACGAAGCAGCAATTTAATGGAAGTCTGAAGTTGCGAGTCACGCGCTATGCGCTCATCCTCCATAAGATATTTGAATACGATGTCGTATATGGGGTTGGCTACCAGCATGGCTTATGTTTATTTGTATGCTGCAAATTTAGCAAAAGTTATGGGAAATGCAAAACAAAAGGAGGATTATTTCGTGTGGTGATGAAAAAACTTTATCTTTGCATGGTGGTCAGTCCAATTAAAGTGCGCACCGACATTCTTGGCGTTTTTGCCACACACAACAATTGTTATGGTAGGACAAAGGACAGCCCTATTTGCAAATGTTGAGCAACTTATAAAAACTTGGTAGAAAATCAGCCGTTTTCAAAAAAATATCGAAAAATGGCTGATTTTCTGATTGGATTTAAAGACTTTTTCTTATCTTTGCAAGGCATGTGTGAAAACAATTGCTCTTCAACAAAATAGTATTTCTTTAATTCGGTTTACACTGCCTATCCAGAATAAAAAAAATAGTTATGGCATATCAGAGCATAATTGGAAGAAATGAGGAAATCAAGAAACTTGAAAAATTCTTGAAATCTCCCAAATCAGAATTCGTGGCTATCTACGGCCGAAGACGCGTCGGCAAGTCTTACCTTATTGAGGAAGTATATAAAGGCAAGATTGTTTTTCGTGCCATCGGCTCCTACATCAAGGACAAGGATTCGAAGTCATACAGGCAGACACAACTCGACCATTTCTACGAAAGCCTTCTTGACATTGGCATGTCTGACGAAACGCCTCGCCCTGCAAATTGGCGCGAGGCATTCAGACTACTCAGAAAATGTTTGGAAAAAAGCCGAGCCAAACGACGTGTCGTATTCCTCGACGAATTGCCGTGGCTTGCAGGTCCGCAATCTGCTGAAATGATTACAGAGCTGGGGTATTTCTGGAACTCATGGGCAGATCGTCAGCGCAATATCGTCCTTGTGGTGTGTGGTTCTGCCACTAGTTGGATGCTCGACAATGTCATCCGCGACTATGGAGGACTACACGGCCGCCTAACAGGAACAATTCGCCTACTTCCTTTCACGCTTAGAGAATGTGAAAAGTATTTCAAAAGCCGGGGATTCCATCTCTCCCGCTATGAGATGGCAGTCGCATACATGGCCTTTGGTGGCATCCCTTATTATCTTGATCGAATCGACAATGAGAAGAATCTTTCGGAGAATATTGATGACTTCTTTTTCAAAGAGGAGCGCATCAACCAGGAATTCAAGGATGTCTATGCGGGACTTTATGCCTCGTCGGAACGATATGTAGATATCGTCAAGGCTCTTGGAACCAAATTTTACGGTATGACACGCAGCGAATTGGCAGAAGCTGTTGGCATCGAACTCGGTGGGACATTCAGCAAAATACTTGACAACCTGCATGAATCTGGCATCACGCGTGAATATCCTCGCTATGGAAAAGAACGTGTAGAGACCGTCTATCAATTGAAAGACTTCTTCTCCATGTTTTACCTACACTTCATCCATGGCAAGGGAACCGATGCCGGCAACTGGCGTACTATCCAGCGCACACAAACATTCTACACATGGGCGGGCAACACCTTTGAAATGCTCTGCATCGAACATCTACCACAGATGAAAGACAAGTTGCGAATCGCGACCATCAACCGCAACTATTGTTGGAGAGGACAAGCACCAAATGGGGAAACCTGCCAAATTGACCTGGTGCTCGAATGGAAGGGCGAGCGTACCGACTATATCTGTGAAATGAAATTCAGTGAGCATGAGTTTACTATTGACAAGCAGTACGAAAAGAATTTGGGGAACAAGATTGAAGCATTTCTGAACAGCAAGCAACATACAAAGACACACTCCATTCAACTGGTCATGGTGACAACAAATGGCATTTCGCAAAACATACATTCAAAGGATATCAATCAGCAAGTCACTCTTGATGACTTGTTTTGATTATTTTGAGACAGCCATCAGTTGTTTAGCGAGGATGACGGCGGAGTTGGCATTGTCGCTGTAACCGTCGGCACCGATTTCGTCGGCGAAACGCTGGGTGACAGGAGCACCACCCACCATGATTTTCACTTTTTGACGTAGGCCGGCCTTTTCCAAGGTATCGATGACCTCTTTCATATAACCCATGGTGGTGGTGAGGAGGGCACTCATACAGAGGAGGTCGGGATGATGTTTTTTGATGGCCTCGACAAACTGTCCTGCCGAGACATCGATGCCCACGTTGACCACCTCGAAACCACAGCCCTCGAGCATGGCCGCCACGAGGTTTTTGCCAATGTCGTGGAGGTCGCCCTTCACCGTACCGATGACCACCCTGCCCCGACTTCTCACCTGGGCTTCGCCATCCGTCATCTTGATTTGCGCCAAGGCGGCCTTCATCGCCCGCCCCGCCATCAACAACTGCGGCACAAAGGCCTTTCCCTCTTGGAACTGTCGTCCCAGTTCGGTCATCGCAGCAATCATCTGGTTTTCTATGAGGTCCTGGGGAGATTTTCCCTCTTCCAGAGCGGTCTTGGTGGCTGCAGCAGCCTCGTCATCCCTGCCGCCAAGGATGGCGTCATAGAGGGTGGCGCCAGGGGCACTAGTTTTCCTAGGATCCCTAGGAGCACTAGGAGCACTAGTATCCCTAGGAGCACTAGTTTTCCTAGGATTACTAGGATGCGGCGAGATGAAAAGACCTTTTGCCGGCTCTATGGCCTGCGCGAAGGCACGGATGTTGCGGTCGGAGGTGCCGCAGCATCCCCCGATGATATTGAGGTGATGCCCGTCGATGAGCGGCCACACGTCGGCGAGGAGGCTCTCTGCGGTCTTGCTGTAGCGACCCTGGGCATCCGGCATCCCTGCGTTGGGATAGAGGCTGACACGACAGCCGAAGCGTCGCCCCATCTCCATCACAAGAGGTGTCATTTGAGGCACGTCGGCGAGGCAGTTGATACCGACGGAATAGAGGTGCGGACGGATGTCGGGGTTGTCCATCAACGTATCGATGCAGGCGAGGATGTCCTGTCCCAACATGTTGTGACCGTCGGGAGAGGAAACGGAGAAACTCAACAGGAGGGGAAGTTCTTTTCCTTTTTCCTTCATCACGTGGATGGCCGCCTCGATGGCGATGCGGGCGTTGAGCGTGTCAAAGATGGTTTCTATGAGGATGCCATCCACTCCGCCATCGAGGAGAGCCGCCATTTGCTCTTCGTAAGCCCGTCGCAACAGGTGTTGGTCTAGCGGCACGCCACTGGTGGCCTCCGGCGAACAGATGCCGCTGGTGGGTCCCACGCTGCCGAGTACGAAACGCGGTTTTTGGGGTGTGAGGCGCGAGAATTCTTCCGCCACTCCCCTTGCGATGCGACAGGCGGCGAGGTTCACCTCACGGGCGCAGTCCTCCACGCCATAGTCGGCGAGCGAGATGCGCTGTGCGTTGAAGGTGCAGGTCTCTATGAGGTCAGCCCCCGCCTCGAGGTATTTGCGGTGGATGCCCTCGATGACATTGGGTCGCGTCAGACACAGCAGGTCGTTACAGCCCTTCAGTTCCCCCTCCACATCCTTGAAGCGGTCACCCCGAAAATCCTCTTCCTGCAAGTGATGCTGCTGTATCATCGTCCCCATCGCCCCGTCGAGGATGAGGATTCTACCATTTAAGGTCTCTAAGGTCTTTAAGGTCTCTGAGGTCTTTAAGGACTTAAAGGAATCAGGCAGCGAGCACGGCGGTGTCACGGACATGGCTTTCGGAGCGGCGGCCTTCGCCTTCTCCACGATTTCCAGCGCCTGTTCCACCTCCTGTTCGTTGTGGAAGTCCATCTCGAGGTGCACGCCCTCCGTCCCGATATGGTCGAGGAGCGCAGGCAGTTCATCAAGTTGCACCCAACAACACATCAGACTCTTCCCCGCCTCTAGAATCTGTCGGTAGAGTCCGTACCACTTGGCGTTTCCTCCTTGTGGCTCCCCCACCCCCGGCGTCCATTGTATGGCGTCGAGTTCCTCGATTTCAAGGATGGCGGGCAGGTGTCGCATGGCCCCCACGCCGTCGAGGTGATAGAGGGTGTAGTCGATGCGCCGGCACTGCTCCCTGATGAAGGGTTGCACGAAACGCCGGTAGTCATCCTCGCTCACCATGGTGGAGATGTCGCTCTGCAACTTGCTCATCTTCCCTGGCGCCCAAGCGGAGAAATAGCAGAAAGCCATTTCGTCGCCCTCGCGGATGATGTCGTAGAGTTCGTCGAACACCTCAAAATAGATGTCGTTGATGCGCTGCATCTGTCGCTCCACCACCTCCGGCCTCATCACGGTGTCCATCAACACCTGGTCGGTGCCTTTGAGTGCCGCCAAGACGTCAAGGCCCTCCATCAGGTCGGGCATTCCCACGTAGTAGTTGCCCTTCGCCCTCTCCTTGCAGGCCCGCAACAGTTGCTTGTGCAGGAGGTAGTTGGGATGCTCCTTGTCGAAAGGAATGGCATCGTCGAAGTCGGGTGCGGGATGAATCCATATGGTGTCCTCGCCCCCCTCGAACACCCCACCGAGGATGGCCGCCAGCGACCCCGGTCCCAGTTGGGTGTTGGCCACAGGGAGGATGTCGGCCTTCAGTGAACTATGCGCCACATACCAGTCGAGGTATCGCGCCCTCCATTGCGGGTCGAACCACTGCTGGTCGAGGTTATCGGGCTGTTCCGGTTTCGGGATGTCGGCGTGGGGAGTCACCCTCTCTTGGAAATGCTCCCACATGTTGACGATGACGCCCTTGCGGTCCCACCAGTCCATATAGTGGTGTTTGGTCTCCTCAAGATTTGTTTTCCAAGTCATTTTTTTAGAAGTTAGAGAAGTTAGAGAAGTTAGAGAAGTTAAAGACATTTGTTCTACCAATGATATGGTTTTTAGTAAAAGTTAAAAATTAACTTAGTACTGTTTTTAACATATAATTTTCATATAATTAGTCATAAATTCTTGCTTTGGCAAGCGTCTCCTTCGTCGCCAAACGGCTGTGCGTCAGAATTTTTGATTAATTCTTGGACGACTTAATTGAAATAAACATACAGCCCCACCATCACCACGGCCAGGATGGCCCACAGTGCGACGGGCAGCATCGAACGCTTCCCTGACACGGGCAAGGGGATGTCGTGGCACTCCCCCTTTTTGTCGACAAGCGAGACCACCATCATCATCAACGCCAGGACGACGAAGAGGAGGAAGGAGAGCATCATAAAATGCGGCCAAAGGTCGCTCTTGGGTCCCCAGAGATAGAGCACGCCGATGCCGATGCAGAAGGCGGTGCCGACGGTGAGTGCGAGGTTGGCGGCCCTTGTCGTGGTGCGTTTCCAAAACACGCCGAAGAGGAAGACGGCCGTCATGGGCGGAGCGATGAAGCCCAGCACCGACTGGAAGACATTGAAGAGGTTGAGTCCCTTGATGCTGTCGATGGCGACGGTGAGCACGATGGCCACCACCGCTCCCACGATGGTGACGATGCGCCCCACATGGTTGATGCGCTGCTGCGAGGCCTCCGGCTCGAACTTTTTCACATAGATGTCCATGGTGAAGACGGTGCTCAAGGCGTTGAGCGCCGACCCGATGGTGGACACGAGGCAGGCGGTGAGCACGGCGAAGACCAGTCCCACCATTCCCACGGGGAAGAGGTTCTCCACCATGGTGAGATATGCCTCGTCGGGATTGGCCAATGAGGGGAAGAGGGCGCAGCAGATGACGCCGGGGAGGATGTAGAGCGGCACGTCGAGGATTTTCAACCATCCCGTGAAGTTGGTGCCCAACTGCCCTTCCTTGATGTTTCGTGCGGCGAGCACGGGTTGCACCATCGACTGGTCTGTGCACCAGAACCACACGCCCATGACGGGGTATCCCAACACAATGGGAAGCCACGGGAAGGCCTCGTCGCTGTTGGGCTTGAAGAGCACCCAGTAGTCGGAAGGCACCTTCGCCACCAAGGCGGAGACGCCACCGACGTGTGAGAGTCCCACGATGGTGAGCGTGGCAGACACGATGATGAGGAGCACCATTTGGTAGACGTTGGTGTAGGCCACCGCCTTCAGTCCGCCGAGCATGGTGAAGAAGGCGGAGATGAGCAGGAGGATGGCGGCCGAGAGCCACATGGGGATGTCGAAGACCTGCCTGATGAGGATGCCCCCAGCGAAGAGGGTGAGCGCGAGCCATGAGATGACGATGGTGACGATGGTGTACCACGCGAGGATGTTACGCGTGGACTGTCCGTAGCGCAGACCCATGAACTCTGGCAGCGTACTGACCCCCGCCCCGAGGTAACGCGGTGCGAAGACGAAGGCCAGCAGGGCGATGAAGACAAAGGCATACCAGGCGTAGTTGCCCGAGACGATGCCCGTGGTGAAACCCGCGCTGGCGCTGGCGATGAGCATCGATGGTCCCACGTTGGTGCCCCACATGGAGAATCCGATGTGGTGCCATCTCAGCGAGTGTTCGGCAAGGAAGAGGCTTCCCTTCTTGTCGCGCCGCCTGCTGGCCCAGATGCCGATGGTGAGGAGGATGATGAAATAGGTGGCGAGGATGAGCCAGTCGAGGCCCTGCATGTAATGTGTGTTCATAGGTCGTATCCTTTGTAGTCCTTGCTGATGCTCCAATGGATGGTCTTCGAGAGGTCCATGTCGTCGGTGCTGTCCACATCGTCGGGATAGAGAGGAATGACGGCACCGGGACGCACGAAGACAGGCATCCTTTCGAGGGGTGTCTCCACCTGTTCATACCACCGTCCGCCATCCCACCGTTCGCCGGTGAAGAATTCCACCCACATCCCTTCAGGGAGGTAGATGTCACGCCGTCCCTTGGCGTCCATGACGGGACAGACGAGGAAGTCGCGTCCGAAATAGTATTCATCATCCACATACCAGCATTGCCGGTCGTAGGGATGTCTGATGAGCAGCGCCTGCACCATGGGCATCCCGCCCGCGCAAGCCTTCCGGGCCTGTTCCACGATGTAGGGGATGAGTCTGTATCTGAACTTCCACCATTTTTTCACGATGGGTGCGATGTCGGGATAATGCCACGGTTCGCGCTTGCAGGTGCCATGGTATCTGAGATGCGAGGTGAAGACGCCCATCTGCGTCCATCTCACATACACCTGCGGGTCGAGGGGGGAGTTCATGAAGTCGGGTACGGAGTGGAACCCCGGCACGTCGTGGCTCCAGAAGGCGAAGCCGCTCAGTCCGAGATGCAGCCCACCTTTCAGCGACCCCGCCATGCCGTCCCACGTGCTGGCACTGTCGCCTCCCCAGTGGAGGGGATATCTTTGACATCCCGCCCATGCCGCCCTGGCCCAGATGACGCCCTCGCCCGTCACCTCGCGTGTCACCTCGTAGGCCGCCCTTTGGTAGAGCAGCGCATAGAGGTTGTTGAGCCGTTCCGGCGACATGGCGTGGTAGTCGGCATCCATGTGGATGTTCTCCCCGAAATCTGTCTTGATGCATTTCACGCCCATCTTCAGCAGTCGTCGCAGCAGTCCTTGGTACCAAGCGGTGGCATCGGGGTTGGTGAAGTCGATGGTGCCGGCATAGTCGAGTGCGGAGAAATTGCTGCCCTCCGTGGCCTGCTCCTTCCGCAGCGGTGCGATGTAGCGGTGCTCCCTTGCCTCGTCCAGCTGTTCGGCTCCCTTGGCTACATAGGGCAGTTGCCACAGCGAGACCTTGAAACCCTGACTGGCGAGCCTTTGGATGAAGCCCTCGGGGTCGGGGAAGCGCTCCGGGTTGAATTTCCATTCGCAGAGCCAGTCGGTGCGGAACCACCCTGTGTCGAGGTGTATGACGTCGCAAGGGAAGTGTTCGCGGCGCAACCTTTGGCAGATGTCCTCCACCTCCTCGGCGGAGAAATAAGTCATGCGACTCATCCAGATGCCAAACGACCACAGCGGAGGCATCTGTGGGAAGCCGGTGAGCATGCGGTAGCCCCGCAACACCTCCTCAGGCGTGCGTCCTCCCACGAGGAAGACGTCGAGGGTGGCACGGTCGCAGAGGAACTGCACGGAACGCGTGGAATGGTCGGCGAGTGACAGTTTGCAGTAATCGCTGGTGTGGTAGAAGGCGCCATACATCCTGCTGGAGAGGAAGAAGGGGATGTTCTTGTAGCATCGGCGGTTGTTAACGCCCTGTGCATCCTGGTTTTTCAGTTGGAAGGTCTGTCCGCTGAGGTCCATCTTCCTGAACCGCTCTCCCGTCCCAGCGAAGCACTCGCCGGGGGAGCATTGGAAACTGATGGTGGCGCGTTCCACACCCTCTCCGGTCTCCACAAAACCGATGGGCAGGGCGTCGTATCGCGGTGGCGAGAAATGGTCGTCGCTGAGGGCTACGGGCTTTTCCTCGTCGCCGTCGGGGAAGAAGGTGATGCGAGGTGCCGGCTGGGGAGCAGGGAGCAGGTCGCTCCATGGGTCGAGGACGGGCGGCTGGAGGTCGATGGCGACGCGGCAGCGGCCGTCGGCATCCACCACGCGGCCATCCTCCAGGTGAAGGGGAGTGTGACGCACCTGCATCTGCAGCATGTCGTCGTCCTCCACCATCTCGTCACCTGCCATGGTGATGAAGAGTCGCAACACACGCGGGCCGTAGGCCCTGACGACAAGGGTGAATGCCTGCTGCGGCACGTCGGTGTCGGGTGCCATATCCTCCTGATGTTTCTGTCGTTGGAAGGGGATGGTGATGAGGATGTCGCCATCCTTCTCCTTGACGGAGGACGGCGACCACGCTTTCCACAGGACTTCGTCGCGCCCCAAGTCAGGGTCGAAGTCCATGAAGTCGAACAAATGGTAATTGGTTTGTTTCATGGCAAAGGGTTGTTGTTTTTGTCATACACCTCGCACCCCAAGGGAGCGGCAACCTGCAACACGCCATCGTCATAGGACACCGTCACCTTCCCATAAAGGGTATGGATGACGGCACGGACCTGGTGGATGCCACTGATGGCCTGCGGGTCGATGACAAGACGGCGCATGCCATGCGTCCCTGGAATTTGTCTTATGCCGGCCACCGACCTGAAGAGCCACTCATCGATTTGTCCGAGCATGAAATGGTTTTCCGAAGCGCCCTGCCTCGGATCCCACTGTTCGGTGAGCGTGGTGGCCCCCTGTGCGATTTGGAAGCCATAGCCTGGCGTCTCGTAATGGTTGAGCATGCGGAAGAGGAGGTCGTTGCAGCCGTTGTCGGCCAATACGCGGAAGAGGTATCTGTTGCCCACGTCGCCGGTGGTGAGTCGGTCACCGTGCGCGTGGATGTCCTTGACGAGGTTTTCAAGCACCTCGGCCTTGTGCTCCCCCGTGATGCCGAGGAAGAGCGGCAAGGCGTTGCTCGCCTGACTGCCGGAGCCGTAGTAACACGAGTCGGGTTTGTAGAAATGCCTGTTGAACGCCTCCACTACCTCTTCCAACCTCGTGGCGTATTTTTGCTCATCCTCCCCGTTTCCCGTCATGCGTGCGGCCTGGGTGATGAGTTGCAGGTCGTAGATGTAATGCGCGGTGGCCACGAGCGGCACGGGGGTGTTGCGTGAGAACCCCGCCTTCCACGGGCCGTAGTCGTACCAGTCGCCCAAGCCGTGGCTGACGATGCCGTCCTCCGCCCGGGTGCCGAGGTAATCGACATACCTCCGCATAGGTTCGTAATAGTCGGTGACGAGGGTGCTGTCGCCATACATGTCATAGTACATGAAAGGCAGGATGACGAGGGTGGAGCCCCATTCGGGCGAGTCGTCGAAGAGGTTGCCGAAGGAGACATACTGCGGAGCGGTGGTGGGCACCATGCCATCGGCCTTCTGCGTGTCGGCGATGTCGCGTAGGATTTTCGGCACGAGGTTGGCCATGTCATAGTTGTAGAGCAACGATGGACCGCAGAGGTGGTCTTGTTCCAACCATCCCAACTTCTCCCTATGCGGACAGTCGGTGAGCACGGCCTGCATGTTGCTTCGCTCCGCGCGTTCTATCAGCCGGTGGGTCTTCGTGAAAAGGTCGTTGTCGCACCAGAAACTGGAGGTCTCTGCAGCGGAATTATAGACAAAGCAACTCTGCAAGTCATGCAGCACGGGGAGGTCGTGGGGATTGGGCTGTCCTTCCAGAACGGCACCTTCCACCTGGATGTAACGGAAGCCATAGTAGGAGAAACGGGGTTGCCAGGTCTCCATGCCATCGCCACGGAGGGTGTATTCATAGTAGTGGGGCCGGCCCACCTGGCTTTGGTCGCACGCCCCTTGCGGCGTGAGTCGTTCCGAGACAAAGAGGGTGACCTTCTGCCCCTTCCTGCCGCTGACCTTGATGGAGGGGAAACCGGCGAGGTTCTGCCCCATGTCGCAGACGAAGGCGGAGGGGTGGATGTCGCGCTTGGTCTTGCGCGAGGCTGCGGCAAGGGAGTCGGAGGGGATGGGTTTCCACGAAAGCATGGGATAGCGTTCCATCACCTTCACCGGGGGCGCGGTCTGTGCACGCAGCACCCCTCCGGCGCCTTCCACCACCACTGCTCTGCGCCATCGACTGTCGTCGAAACCGGGGTTGTGCCATCCGTCCTGCTCCAAGCGTGCGTCGTAGGACTCGCCGCCAAAGATGCTGTTGAAGGTGATGGGACTTTCCATCCACCGCCAGGTGTCGTCGCTGGAGATGCTGCCCGTCGTGCCGTCGTCGTAGGTGATGTCGAGGCGAAGCAACAACTGCGGTGGGCCGAAACTGACTTGCAACTTGCTGTAGCGGTTGCCGCGCTGTACATTGAAGAAACCATTGCCCAACAACACCGCGATGGCATTGTCGCCTTGTCGCAAAAGAGATGTCACGTCATAGGTGTTGTAATAGATGGTGCGGCTGTATTCACTCCAGAGCGGGGCGAACTCACTGTCGCCCACCTTGCGGCCATTGATGGTGAGTTCGTAATGCCCGAGACCGCTGATATGGACCACGGCGTCGGCGATGCGTCGCTTGGCACCAAACTCCTTCCTGAGGATAATGCTCCTGGCTGAAAGGCTGTCGACGTCTTTCCATCGCGTGAGGAAGGTGTCCTTCTTGAACACCTCGTTGCTCCACCGCCCATCGGGGATAAGGGCGTCGGCCTTGGTGATGGCGCCAATCCATCGTGCCGTGGTAGCGAGGTCGACCGGTGCCACGCGGAGGGTTTGCCACCTGCTCCACTCCGTGATCTTGCGGGCGACCTTCCCCCTTTTACCGGTTGACTGCCACCCTATCCTCACTCTCCACTGATATCCGTGACGATTGGGGGAGAGCGCGGGCAACGAAACATGCTGACTCTCACTGGAGCGCACCATGCCACTATCGTATACCTTGCGACCGGTGACACGCTCGACCACCATCACCTGGTAACGGTCTTGCACAGGACGCATGACCTCCCCCACCCTGCCGCCATCGGCCAATTCATATTGCCACCCCACACGCACACGACCTTCCACCATAGCGGACTCTCCGTCTTGGTAGTTGCAGGTGATGCGGGTGATGCTTACCTGGGCGAGGGCTGCCATCCCCAGACACAACCAACACAACAAGGTTAATACCACGCTCCTTTTACTCATTTCTCGCTTTTTGGCGCAAATATAAGCATTTTCAAGCAAACTTACAAGCAACGCAAATGCTAAGTGACGATTAAATAATAAATTGGGATGAATAATAAAGGACACGCGCTCGGCTCTGCCGCTTGGCTCGTCCAAGAATTATCACACGCTCGGTTTTGCCGCTTGGCTTGTCCAAGAATTAACCAAAAATTCTGACGTACTGCCGCTCGGCGACGAAGGAGACGCTTGCCAAAGCAAGAATTATATGTTAAAATAATACCAAGTTTTTTTTTACTTTTACTGAACAATTATTTTTTTCAACACGCGATTGACTTTGTAGCACTGTTGCGCACTATTGAGAAGGGATTACCCCTGTACGCAAGTGTGTTAGGCGTAAACCCCGAAGAGCCTCAAACAATTTTTGGAAGTTGTCGTGCTCGTTGACGTCCTCTGAACGTCGCAGAACAAAAATGCAGGTGCAAAACCTCGGTGCACACGGGGAAAACATTCATTGACAACCGTCCCCCTGTCCCAAATGAAATACCTCCTTAAATGATGTTAAATAAGCGGTGATGGTTGAAAAAATGGGAAGAAATGACTATCTTTGCCCTATAAAAGGCCACTAGCCATATGATATCCAATAAGTTCAAATACCCTATAGGCATACAGACTTTCTCGGAGATTCGAGAAGGCGGTTACATATATGCCGACAAGACAGGCTACGTATACCGTCTTGCCCAACAGTTCAAGTTCGTGTTTCTCAGTCGCCCGCGCCGTTTCGGGAAGTCGCTGCTGCTCTCGACGATGAAGAGTTACTTCGAGGGTCGCCGCGACTTGTTCGAGGGTCTGGAGGCCGGTCGTCTGGAGACGGAATGGGTGGAATACCCTGTGCTCCACATCAGTCTGGCATCGGCGAAGGACGGTGGCGTGAGTTATTTGAAATTACGCGTAGGCACACAGCTTGGATGGTTGGAGGAGAAGTATGGCATTATACGGAGCAGTG
>JAFWSS010000075.1 GCA_017524385.1 Prevotella sp. | reverse complement strand
TGTAGCGTTGTTTAACGCTACAAAATTACAACAAAAAAATCAATCCGCCAAATTTTTGACGGACTAATTAGTTGATTTTATGAAAGATTTCAAAAAAATATGAATATGTAGTGCCAAATTTTACGTCATCGTAGGATTAATTATCAAAAACTCCTTTCATCGTGAGCGAGATGCGGTTGCGGCGATAGTCTATTTCCTTGACTTTCACGCGGACGTGTTGGTGCAGGTGCACCACATCGTTCGGGTCTTTCACGTAGCGGTCGGCCAGTTGTGAGATGTGCACCAGGCCGTCTTGATGGACGCCGATGTCTACGAAGGCGCCGAAGTTGGTGATGTTGGTCACGATGCCGGGGAGCACCATGCCTTCTGCGAGATCGTCGATGGAGGTGACGTTGGGGTCGAACTCGAATTCCTCTATCTGCTCACGTGGGTCGCGGCCGGGCTTCTCCAACTCGCCCATGATGTCGGTGAGGGTGGGGATGCCCACGGTGTCGGTGACGTAGCGGCGGATGTCGATGCTGCTGCGTTTCTCACGGTTGCTGATGAGTTCGTCGACAGTGCAGCCGCAGTCCTTGGCCATCTGCGCCACGATGGGATAACTCTCGGGATGCACCGCGCTGTTGTCGAGGGGGTTCTTGGCGCCAGGGATGCGGAGGAAACCGGCGCACTGCTCATAGGCCGCTGGCCCAAGACGTGGCACCTTCTTCAGTTGGGCGCGACTGGTGAACGCGCCATGCTCGCGGCGGTATTCCACGATGTTCTTCGCCAGGGTGGGCCCCAAACCGCTGACGTAGGTGAGTAGGTGCTGGCTGGCGGTGTTCAGGTTGACACCCACTGAGTTGACGCAACTCTCCACCGTCTGGTCGAGGCTCTTCTTCAGTTTCCCTTGGTCTACGTCGTGTTGGTATTGTCCCACACCGATGCTCTTGGGGTCGATTTTCACCAGTTCGGCCAACGGGTCCATCAGTCGGCGGCCGATGCTCACGGCGCCACGCACGGTGACATCCTCGTCGGGGAACTCCTCGCGGGCTGTTTTCGAGGCGGAATAAACCGACGCACCATCCTCGCTCACCACGAAGGTCTGCACCTTGTGCTTGAAGTCGAGACCCTTTACGAAGTCGCTGGTCTCTCGGCTGGCTGTGCCGTTGCCTATGGCGATAGCTTCGATGGCGTATTTCTCCACGAGTTGCTCCACATGGACGGTGGCCTGCATGCGGTGGTTGATGGGAGGATGTGGGAATATGGCCTCGTGGTGGAGCAGGTTGCCTTGTGCGTCGAGGCATACCACCTTGCAGCCGGTGCGGAAGCCTGGGTCGATGCCCATCACGCGTTTCTGTCCCAGGGGTGCTGCGAGGAGCAGTTGGCGCAGGTTCTCTGCGAAGACGACGATGGCCTCTTCGTCGGCCTTCTCCTTGCTGAGGGAAGCGAACTCCGTCTCTATGGAGGGTCGCAGCAGACGTTTGTAGGAGTCTTCCACCGCCTCCTCCACGATGTCGCAGCATGGTCCTCGCCCGCGCACGTGTTGGCGGATGAGGCGCTCCACGCATTCCTCGTCGTTGGCGGTGATGCTCACGCGGAGGATGCCTTCGCTTTCGCCGCGCCGCATGGCCAGCAGGCGATGTGAGGAGCAGCGGCGCAAGGGTTCGGAGAAGTCGAAATAGTCGGAGAATTTCGCCGCCTCGTCGCTGTCGGCCTTCGCCTTCACCACTTTCGAGGTGATGACAGCCTCGCGTTGGTAGGAGTGGCGCACTTGGTTGCGTGAGCGCTCGTCCTCGCTCACCATCTCGGCTATGATGTCTTGTGCGCCTTTGATGGCTGCAGCAGCATCTTTCACTTCTCCTTTGACAAAACGGGCGGCCGCCTCATAGGGGTGTCGCTCGCGTTGGAGCAACAAGATGGTGGCGAGAGGCTCCAGACCTTGTTCGCGGGCAGTCTGTGCCCGTGTGCGCCGCTTGGGCTTGAAGGGCAGGTAAAGGTCCTCCAGCGTGGCGGAGTCCCACGTCTCTTCGATGCGCTTGCGCAACTCGTCGGTGAGTTTCCCTTGTTCCTCGATGGTCTTGAGGATGGTTTCCTTGCGCTTGGCTATCTCTTGCAACTTCTCGTAGATGTTGTTGATTTGTGAGATTTGCACCTCGTCGAGGTTGCCGGTGCGCTCCTTGCGGTATCGTGCGATGAAGGGGATGGTGCAGCCGAGGTCGAGCAGGGCGATGGTGTTCTCCACTCCTGTCTCCGGCAGGCGGAGTTGCTCGGATATGAGTTTTGCGTAGATGTTCATAGGTGTCGATATAAAAATCCGTTTTTTGTAATTGTCGTTTCCTTATGCAAAAATAGGCATTTTATGGAAAATGTGCAAATGATTTGTCCTTTTGTTAAGTAGGTGCTCAAAATTAGATAATAGGGACTTAAGTTTCGGAGGTGAAAATGCCTTGCAAAACCAATATTGAGCCCACTTTAAAAAGTCATGTTTGAGCAAATATCGGTGTTAGTTATCCCCTCCCCTCGAGGGGAGGGGCAGGGGTGGGGTCTGTAACTTGTTGTTTTTTCAAGACTTATTCACCCCACCCCAACCCCTCCCCTGAGAGGGGAGGGGAGATGCGCACCGCCCTTTTGCTCCCCGTCCACTTTTTCAAGTGGACTCAATGTTTTTCTTGTATGGCAAACGGTTGTGAAGTGAAGCCCGAAGTGCTGGGACGACCACAGGCAGGTGGTGGAACGAAGCGTAATCCTTGCTTGAATAAATAGAGGAGTAATGAGAAAAAGAAGAATTGTGGTATTCTTTTTTCCCTTTTTTCCCATTCGTTTCTTTTCTGTTTAAAATATTGTTTGTATTTTTGTATCGAATCAGACATGTCAAATAGATATAATATGACAAATCCATTCAAAAACCTCCCCCTCCGTTTTGACCGCTCCTTCTCCAAGGGATGGTTGAATCAAGTATTGTGGCTCATTGGGATTATGGCTGTGGTATATGTCATCTTGGTGGGGCTTAGTTTTGCCCGTGCTTTCTATGCCCCGGGGGTTGAAGGTAGCAAGGGCAGATGGTATGACATCGTCTTTGTGCTCATCGACCCTGTTACAGGAAGTGATTCTATGTCATCGCCATTTATCCTGCTTTGCACAGTTTTAGGACTGGTAATTTTCAGCGGTATGTTGATTTCCGTCATCAGCAACGTGCTGGAGCGCCGTGTGGAATCATTCAAGAAAGGGGAGACGACCTACAGGGTGAGTGACCATGTCGTGATTATCGGTTATGACGACAGCGTCCCTTCTTTAGTCAAAACCTTGCGTACGAAAAACAAATCCGAGCGTGATGAGGATTTGTTCATTTTAATACAGAGTGGACAAACGACAGAAGATGTCCGCAACCGACTTCATTTGTCATCCGAAAATTGGATGGAGAAAAACACGCTCGTGGTACAAGGGCAAGGCAATTCACGGGAAGACCTGGAGAAACTGCATGTGGGAAAATGCAAGGAAGTGTGGATTATCGGTGACGACACCTTGGAAGCACACGACTCTGCAAACATGGATTGCTTGTCGCTCATCTCCGAATTATGTGAAAGCAGGAGTGGAAAACTTGATTGCCACGTCTGTTTTGAATACCCAACGGTGTATAGTGTTTTCCAGTTTTCCGAACTTCAAGAGGCATTTAAAAAGCATTTGCATTTCCACCCCTTCAACTTGTATGAGAATTGGGCGAAAAAAGTGCTTGTTGAAGGAAAGTCTGGAGAAGGAGCAGGGGAAATTAAATACAAACCCTTGGAGGGTGATGGAGGATTGCAGAAAGACAGCAAGAAACATGTGCATATGATCATCGTTGGCATGTCGCGAATGGGAACGGCCCTCGCTGTGGAGGTCGCCCAGACGGCACATTACTTCAACTTCCGCGAAGATGACGATGCGACACGCACCCATATCACGTTCATCGACTGCCATGCCAGGGAGAATATGGAATTGTTCATGAGCCGCCTTCCAAATGTGTTTGACATGATGCGGTGGCGATATGTCAATGCCCGGGAGGAAAAGGGAACCCTTTACACGCTAACAGGAAACACTTGGAACAACCCTGTAGAACAAGCCGACAGTCCATATCGGCACCTCGGTCCCAATTTTACCGACCTCCAATGGGAGTTCATCGACGGACGGGTGGAATCGTCTGCCGTAAGGCGATATCTGACACAGGCGGTGAATGACGACTCGGCCATAACCACCATTGCCGTATGTCTCTCCGTCACACAACAATCCACACAGGCAGCATTGTATCTTCCTGATGTGGTCCATAGGAAGGCTCATCAGGTTCTCGTCTATCAAAAGGTAAGCGACGCCATCATCCGTAGTGTGAACAACCCGGAAGACAAGTGTACGAAATATGACACCATGCTTCCTTTTGGCATCGTCAACGACTCCTATAGCAATGACCAGATAGGTGACGAGGAAGGCATTTGGATCAATGCGTTTTACACGAAGGAATATGGCTCGGAGGATGACAGAAAGAGATGGAAGGACAAAGACGAGAAATGGGCTAAGGAAATATGGGACAAGGCAAAGGTGTCTGACAAATGGTCGAGCATCCACAGCGCAAACATGATCCATACGAAGATAAGGGCTGTTGGATGCCGGCTGGGGGATGGCATGTCGGACATTCGTGCTGCCATTGAAGCCAATATGACCGAACTTGTGTTGACTGAACATAATCGATGGGTGGCAGAACAATTGTTGGCGGGTTTCAGACCTTTCTTTGCTGACGAGTGGGATGAATACCATCGCCAGACTGAAAAGAAACCCAAGAAAAAAGCAGAGAGGGCTCACGCCAACATTTGTTCTAATGCACTCCTTAAACAAGAAGAACCTGAAAGCCATAAGAAGGACGAACAAGTCACTTTGGCTATCTTGGAAATCCTCGAAAAACAATCATAGATTAACGCTTGTTTCCCATGATGAGCCTCAGCGTCGCTCCTCTTGTGATGTCTTTGTGTGATAGTGTCCATAACCCGTAATCCGCTCCGTCGAGTGTGGCACTACTGACATACGGATGGCCGACGTCTGCTCCGAGAGCCTCGATTGTGAAGGTCGCGCCGTTGGCCTGATTGATGGTCACGCGTTTGAAAAGTGGAGAACCCAACACATATTCATCGGTGGCTGGGCAGACGGGGTAGAACCCCATGGCGGAGAAGACATACCAAGCCGACATCTGCCCCGCATCGTCGTTCCCGGAGAGCCCTCCGGCGGTGTCGTTGTATTCGGTGCGAAGGATGTGGTGCACCCATTTTTGGGTGAGGTCGGGGCGCCCGGCATAGGCGAACATGTAAGGCACCTGGTGACATGGTTCGTTGCCATGCCAGTAGCGGCCCTCGGTGAACATCGAGTCGAGCCTTGCCACGAAGGCCGCCTCGCCGCCCATCACGTCAATCAGTCCTTTCGGGTCGTGAGGGACATACCAGGTGTAGTGGCAGGTCGCCCCCTCGGTGATGTAACTCTTGCGGTGCACATGGTCGGTGTTCCCCTCGTAGCGGCCGTCGGCGTGGCGGCCGTCGGCGTAGCCGGTGCGGGGGTTGATGACATTCCGCCAGTTGCCGGCCCTGCGCATGAGGACTTGGTAGTCGGACGTCTCTCCCAGGGCGCGTGCCATCTGTGCCACGGCGAAGTCGTCGTAGGCGTATTCCAACGTGCGCGAGGTCTGTTCGTTGGTGTGGAAGGCTTCCGCCACGGAGTCCTCCATCGGTATGTAGCCATGTTTGATGTAGGAGTCCAGGGCGCGGCGGCCTTTGCCGTTGACGTAGTCGTCGCGTGACGATGGTGTCTCAAACGCATTCTTCCGCATGTATCTGTATGCCTTGGCGGCGTCGAAGTCGCGGATGCCTTTGATGTAGGCGTCGGCGAGCGTGGCGGCGCAGTGGTCGCCGATCATCGCCGCCGTGTAGGAGTTCCAGCAGGGGAAGATGGGCAGCCATCCTCCTTCTTCCGACATGTTCACCAACGACTGCATCATGTCGGCCGACTCCTTGGGGGCGATGATGTGGTAGAGGGGATGGAGGGCGCGGTAGGTGTCCCACATCGAGAAGTCGGTGTAGGCGGGGCGTGTGCCGCGCATCGGTCTGCCGTCGGCGAAGCGGGGACGCGTGCCGTCGGCGTCGCTCAGCAGGCGGGGGAGGAAGGAGGCACGGTACAGGGCGCCATAGAACTGGCTGACGAGGGCTTCGTCGTCGCTTTCCACGTCGATGGTGTGCAGGCGGGTGGTCCACGCATCGGCTGCCTCAGCCATCATCGTCTTGAAATCCTTGCCTTCCACCTCGGCGGCTATGTTGTGCTCGCAGCCTTCACGGTTGGTGAACGACGTGGCCATCCTCAAGATGATGGGTTGGTGGGCTTTCCCGTTGAAGGTCAGCCAGATGCCCGATTGCTGCTTGTCGCTGACGGCAAGCTCTCCTGCATGCGTTTCGTCACCGGAAAAGGTGCCTGAGGCCACAACTTCGCCGGTGTATTCCATCAACAGGTGTCCGCTGAAGCCGGCGCGTTCTCCCCACCCTTGATAGATGCGGTGCACGGGGTTGTATCCATGGACGCGGTGGCTGGCGGGGTCGATTTCCGCCCCTCCCTCTCCCTCGTCGCTGTTGGGTTGGAGGATGAGGTGCACCGGTCCGTCCTCCTCGGGCGTGACGTGCATGATGGCGCCGTGGGCCGATGCGGTCAGCTCCATGCGGAGGTGCTCGTCGGGCAGGTTGGCAGCGAAGTAATGGGGATGAGACACCACGTCGGAGGGGCTGAACCGCGTGGCGCGCTTTTCGGGCGACGTGCGGAGCTGTCCGCTGACGGCGGCGATGGTGAAGGAGCCGTAGTCCTGCGTGCAGCCACCCACCAGCCAGTGGGAGGCGCGGATGCCTTGCATCAGCGTGTCGGCATGGTAGAAGGGGGCGATGCACTTCTGCTCGGTGTCGCGAGTCTGCGGGGTCCAGAAATTCTGACCGTTGGGGGTGAGCACGGCGGGCAGGGTCTGTCCGTGCTCCTCGCTGCCCTTGCCGAAGAGGCCTGCGGTCTGTGTGTTGGCTTGTGCCGTTCCTACCATGGTGTTGAGGGTGACGAGGTGTCGCTCATGTTCCAGTTGGTGGATGCGCTCCGCCATGTATGCCTTGACATCGGCCCAGCGGTAGTAGTGCTCCATCACCGGTGCGACGGGGATGGTGAAGTCGCGCTCGTTGTGCAGCAGTCGCACGATGATGTCGCCTTGTGCATTGCGGAAGAACACCATCTGCAGGTTGGCGGCCATGGGGATGATGTCGTCCATCTGGCCGCTTTGTGCCGAGGAGGCTTGCAGCAGCGTCAGCAGGCGGTAGAGGTTGGTGTCGTGCCCGAAGCGGAGGTCGGCGGAGGGGTGGGGGAGGGAGAGTGCCGCGTCGGCTTTCGTCTCGATGTCGTGCCACAGCGAGAGGGCCGAACGGGCGGGTTCGCCTCCCGTGCGGGGGTCGCTGCCGTTGCAGTAGGCCATCCGCTCGTTGTTGCGCTCATAGATGTCGCGCATCTCCTCGTTGGTGAAGAGCCAGTAGAGATCGGCGTGTAACGTGGGGTCGCCGATGTCTTGGAGGTCGGAGGCGATGGTGTGCAACTCACTCATGAGCGTGACGGCGTCGGCCACCTTTGCGGGGTCTTTGAAGAGTTGGCGCATCAACCTTTCCGGTGTGCCGTGCATCTTGGGGAAGGGACCTTTCTCCATCTGCTTCAGGGCTGGCGTGGTGTAGGCGATGTAGGCCATGTCGGCGGAGTCGGTGACGCTCTCCACGTGGAGCAGGGGATGGTGGGCATGTATGCCTTCGATGAAGTGACCCATGCTGGCGGCGCAGCGGTTCACCACGCTGGAACGGGCGCGGATGACGGCGTCGTCGGAGAACACCTGGGGGAAATTCCTCACCATTCGTTCGGCGATGCCACGGTGCTGCCGTCCGCCGAGGGGGGTGAGTTGGCCGCCGTTGCCACGGGCGTTCTTCCATACCCGTTGCAGTTGCTTGCGGCATCGCTTTCCGTCGCGGGTCAGGTTGTGCTTGTCGGAAAATCGCGCCAACACCTCTTTGTATCGGCTGTCGTTGGGAAGCCATCTCGACCCGTGCCTGCCATAGTGGGAGATGTAGAAGGGGGTGTAGCCCTCGGGGGCGGCGGGGTCGATGAGGACGCTGCCTACGGGGTAGGCATAATAGACGCCGCCCATTTGCTCCAGCGTCTTTTCCTGGGCTGTGGCGGTCAGCAAGAGGAGCAGGAGCAAGAGCGTGCAGAGTGTCTTTTTCATAAAGGCGGTCGGTCTTTCGGTCATGGAGGGGCGTTTGGGGTTGGTTTCGTCTTTGATGTCTAATTCTTCGCAAATATACGTCTTTTTTTCGGCAAATACAAAAAAATACATCGCTTAACTTATTTTAATACTTCGAGACATTATATTATGGTGGGAAAAACATATATTTGCAGCAATTCACCTTGAAATGGAAAACAATGAAGGAAATATGAAATTACTGACCATGAAACTAAAATTGCTCATTCTCTGGCTTGTGCTCCTGGCAGGAGTGTCGGGCCTCCGTGCGGCAGAGCCATACACTTTCTTTGATACCACTGATAGCTGTCTCTATTTCTGCTACGACAACCTCAGGTCGTCAAGGAATTTAACAACCTACGAGATAAACCCCGCCATTTACGAACCTGGGTGGCATGTAGTTGCAGGCCAGGTGAAGACCGTTTATTTCACCATAGGATTCGCCAGTTATAGGCCTACCTCGTGTTTCGCGTGGTTCTCCGATATGAGGAACCTCACCAATGTGATGTATATCAATAGACTCAACACGGTCAATGTCACCGACATGGGTTGGATGTTCCTTAACTGCAAAAGCCTCACCCGCCTCGATGTGAATCTTTTCAACACTGCCAAGGTGACAAGTATGGGCGGCATGTTCCAAAACTGCTCCAACCTCACAAGCCTCGATGTGAGTCATTTCAACACGGCCAATGTGACATGCATGACATCTATGTTCCACAACTGCTCCAAACTCACAAAACTCGATGTGAGTCATTTCAACACGGACAAATGCACCGTTCTGGATTATATGTTTGATAATTGCTCCTCGTTGACCTCCCTGAACGTGAGCAACTTCAACACTGCGAATGTGAAGTTGATGAACAACATGTTTCAAGGATGCTCCAACCTAACCTCTCTGGATGTGAGCAATTTCACCACGTCAAGCAACCTTATAGCAGTGGATTATATGTTTGCAGGGTGCTCGAAGTTGACAAGCCTGACCCTTAATTTTACGAAGTATGGTAATAGTAATGCGTTGCTCAGGGGATGTTATTCACTGAAGTCGCTGACCTTGAAAGTAACAGATAATATTGCTGACAATGCTTTTGAAGGCGTGGGAACATCGTATTCGCCCTGCAAGTTGAGTTACAACAAAACTTCCCATCCCACTTTCACCAGGATCACCCCCAACTACGTGGTGTGGCAGAAAGGCTATTTCCAGAACGAGAACATGCGTGCCTTCGCAACACTCAACTCCTCCGGTGAATTGCGGTTCCAGTATTCCGACATGTTTTGGGAGTATCAAAACAACCCCGCCTACACCACCTATGAAATGAACACAGGAACCAATCTGCCGGGATGGTATGCCAAACGCAACAATGTGAAGAGTGCCGTGTTTGAGGAGTCTTTTACCAATGCCCGACCCACCAGCTGCTATTCTTGGTTCTACTACATGGAGCACCTTCAAAGCATCACCGACCTCAGATATCTACAGACGGAGAATGTGACCAACATGAGTCGCATGTTCTCTCATTGCAACGCATTGAAGAGCATCGACGTGAGCTCGTTCAGAACCGGGCTCGTGACCGACATGCATGGGATGTTCGAATCCAACCTCAACTTGGAGAGTCTGGGTGAAACCATTTTCTCCACTTCTCAAGTGACCGACATGGGAGCCATGTTCGCCAACTGCCCGAAATTGGAGAGCCTCGGCGTGAAATTGGTCGGTACCACCAATGTGACCGACATGAGCGGCATGTTCAGCGGCTGCACCAATCTGAAGAGTTTGGAATTGTACAGGCTCAACACGGCTAACGTGACCAACATGTCGTCCATGTTCTCCAATTGCCAAAGTCTGACGAGCCTCGACGTGAGCAATTTCAACACCACGAACGTGACCAACATGTCGTCCATGTTCTCCAATTGCCAAAGTCTGATGAGCCTCGACGTGAGCAATTTCAACACCACGAACGTGACCAACGTATCGAACATGTTCGATGGCTGCACCGCCCTCACCGCCCTCGACCTGTCGAAGTTCGACTTCTCGAAGGTCTCCACGGCCGCCAACTCCTCTGCGATGATGCGCAACTGCTCCGCCCTGAAGGAGCTCACCATCCCCGCCACGGCCGGCAAGCTCGGGGCCAACGTCTGTACCGGCGTGGGCACGAAGGCGGCTCCCTGTGCCCTTGCTTATACTTTAGGTTTCATTCCGGAGATAACCGAGACGGGCGATGGCTGGTATGTGTGGAAGAGCGGCTATTTCAAGGACAAGATGCAGTTCCCGCAGGGTGATGTCAACCACGACGGCTACGTCACGGTGGTCGATGCCTCCCTCACCGTGGATTACGTGATGGGCAACATCCCGCCGGTGTTCTTCATCGAGAACGCCGACATGAACCACGACGGCAGCGTCAGCATCACCGATGTCTCGAAGATTGTCGACATGGTGATGAACGGCAATTTTTAAACGTGCGCTCGTCTTTTTCGCTTGGCAGGGGTGGGGGCTTTGATTAAAAGTTGATACAACAGATTGGGTACCCTAATTCGGATGTAAAATTGTCTTACAAAATTAGGATTTTATCTTGTAAGGCAACTGGTTGTGAAGTGAAGCCCGAAGGGCTGGGACGACCACAGGTAGGTGGTGGAGCGAAGCGTAACCCCTGTTTGACGATGATGTGAAATCAACAACCCCGAAGGGGTGGCAGAGCAACGATATGAAGTGTATGAAGTTGTCGTTCTGCCACCCCTTCGGGGTTGTTGTTCTCGCTATGCTTTTAGCAGGGGTTCCGTGCTTCGCACTCCACCACCTGCCTGTACTCTGTCCACCCCTTCGGGGTTCGTTCAACATCA
>JAFWSS010000074.1 GCA_017524385.1 Prevotella sp. | reverse complement strand
GTCTCCGCCTCGCTGCTCTGTGCGTCCTCTGCCAGGCGCAAGGCGTCGAGTTCGGCCTGGCGGGCGGTGACGGCCCTGCGGCGGAACACCACGACGGCGATGGCCGACACCGATGCCACCAGGGTGAGCAATGCAAGCAGCGACCATGTGCGGGCACGGCTCTTTTCCTTGAGCATCTGCTCGTTGGCGGCGGCCAACTTCATCTGTTCTTCGTGCTGCAGGCGATGGATGTTTGCCATTGATGCCGAAGCCTCCATTTGTGCCACGGAGTCGCTGAGTTCCATCAGCAGTCTGGCATCCTCCAACGCCTCGGTCGCATTCCCGTTTTCCTTATGGATTTCCAACAACACTCGGAGCAGTTCGATTTGCGCATGGATGCTGTCGGCCTCCATATATCGTCTAGCTTTCTCTTCCGCCTCCCTTTCGCGTCCTGTGTTGTTCAACATAAAGACTTCAGAGAGGTGGTACGCCTCTTCCTTGGCGATGGGAGGAAAATCTTCACGGGCTTGTTGCAGGGCGGCTTCCAATGAGTCTGTTTCCTCGGTCTGCAGGAACACCTGGCAGCGCATCAACTGGCATTTGGCACGCAAACGGGCCGAGTCGGCGGGGCTTTCTTGACAGGCTTGCTCCAGATACTTCAAGGCTTGTCCGTCATCATTCTGGGCGTAACGTGAGACACCCAGTTCAAAAAGGGCCGTGGCGGTCTTTCCGGCATCACCCATCGCCTGTGCGGCATCCAATTTTCGAAGGAGACTCTTTTCCTGCAAGTCGAACAGGTTCTTCTTTTCGTATACCTGGGCCAAGGCATGGTACAACTTGTAACAGCTCTCACGGTCCTTGCAACCGGGTGCGTAGTCGGCTGCCATGAGCATCACGGCCAACGTGCTGTCCTCATTCTGTTCATCCCTGAGTTGCATGGCTGTGTCATACAGACGCTGCACGATGGCAGTGGAATCGCCATCTGGTGGCATCCCCTGCCCCTGCCTCCCGCAGCCACTTGCCACGAGGATGAGCAAAGAGATCAATGATGACACACATGCGAACCTTTTCATATGTTGTTTGCTTCTTGTCCGTTGAATCCCTTTTTGGTCTTCCTTCACTTCCCAACGACTTTCTTCGTGGTGCCGTCACTCATCTTAAGGATGTTGACACCTCGCTGAGGCAGGCAGGCACGACGACCGATTAAGTCGTAGCATTCCATTATTGTTGTTTGTTGGGTTGTTGTTGGTGCAATGATTCCTGACGATGTGATTGGAACGATATTTTTGAATTCACTCCAAGGAGCCGTCGTTCGATATGCTTCCAAGCTGGCTTCAGGAACATATAGTGTTGATTGGCAAAAATTAACTCTATTAAAAGCATCTTCGTCCGTCTCTGGAATAACCGTAGCCCTGCAGATCAAATCCAACTTACAGCTATGATAATCCAATATGCTTTTTCCAATGGAGGAAACGGTACTACATATATCCAAGGTCATATCTTGCGTCCCATCCGAAAAACCAGAAAATGCAAAATCACCTATAGAGTTCACACCCTCACCCACAATATATGTTCCAACCCGATGGGAAAAATGATTACAGATGGAAGCCCCATCACTATAATTATTTGAAACAATCTCATTGCTGTTGAGTTCCACTATCTTAATCCTACATCCAAAGAACGCATCGTCTCCAATGTTCGTAACACTGCTACCGATGGATACATAGGCAAGACTCTCGCAATTATAGAACGCACTTCCTCCAATGCTTGTCACGCTATCGGGAATGTTGGCTGAGGTAAGGTTAAAGCAATTGTAGAACGCACCTTCTCCAATAGTCTTCATATTATCGGGAATGGCGGCTGATGCAAGTTTGTGGCATTCCCCAAAAGCGAAATCTCCTATCATCGTCACATTGTTACCCATGGAGACAAAGACAAGACTTTGGCAGTCATAGAACGCAGCATCTCCAAGACTTGTCACAGCATTGGGAATGAAGACCGAGGTCAAGCTATGACATCTTTTGAATGCTTCTTCTCCTATCGTCGTCACGCTATTGCCAATGGCGATGGAAGTCAGGCCAGTACAACCTTTGAAGGCACCTTTTCCAATCGTTGTCACATTGTCACCTATGAATACGGAAGTCAGTTCGATGGAATAAAAGAACGAATAGTTTTCAATGCTCGTTACTTTTAACGTCAGTCCATTAATTGTCACTTCTTCAGGAATAACCACTGTACCCGAATAATCAGAGCTATATCCTGAACTATCAAGATTTCCTGCAGTGACAGCCAACTCCGTGCCATCATTGACGTAGTTGTAATAAACCATAATGCCATCTGCATTGGGGACTTTAATGTCATAAGCAGAAACATTTGTTCCTATCATGCAGAACAGCAAGATGGAAAGTAAGTATGAGTGATTTCTATTCATAAGCTTTTTTGTATGTAGTTCACATTCTTGTTTTTGTTACTTCACAACGACTTTCTTCGTGTTGCCGTCACTCATCTTGAGGATGTTCATACCTCGCCGAGGCATACAGGCACGACGACCGAACAAGTCGTAGCATTCCACTATTGTTGTCTGTTGCGTTGCCGTTGGCGCTATGATTCCTGACGATGTGATAGGAACGATGTTTTTGAATTCACTCCAAGGAGCCGTCGTTCGATATGCTTCCAGGCTGGCTTCAGGAACATGTAATGTGGCATTGAAATTGCTTGATTCAAAAGCTTGGTTGGTTTGGTTGGCCGTCTCTGGAACAGCAATTGCCATACAAATCACATCCGTCAGATTGCTTAGGCCAGAAAACGCTTTTCTTCCAATACTCTTCACTCCGCTTCCAATGGAAACAGAGGTGACATTCCTGCATTCTAAAAACGCACCATCCCCGATGGTCGTCACATCATCGGGAATGGAGATGGAAGTAAGCCCCCGGCAACCATAGAACGCAGAAGATCCAATGCTCATCACACTATCACCAATGATGACAGAGGTGAGACCACAAGTTCGAAACGCAGCATCTCCGATGGTCTTCACGCTATTTGGAATGATGACAGAGACAAGTTTGACACAACTATCAAAGGCTCTATTTCCTATTGTCGCCACATGATTGCCAATGATGACGGAATCAAGGCTTATGCAAGCACGAAACGCCTTATCCCCAATCGTCGTCACACTATTGGGAATGGTGACGCATTTGAGGCTCGCGCAATTGTCAAAGGCATCATTCTCTATTGTCGTCACACTATTGGGAAGAGCGATGGCAGTCAGATAAGTATTAAATGAGAACGCCCCACATCCAATGCTCGTCACCTTTAATATACGGTTGTCGTAGGTCACTTCGTCAGGAATGACCAGAGTTTTCATATAAGTATAAATATTGAAATCACCACCTGCAACTGCCAGTTCCATGCCATCGTTGATATAGCTGTAATATATCATCTCTCCATCGGCGTTAGGGACTTCTATGTCATGGGCTGAAACGTCTAAGCCAACCATGCAAAACAGCAAAATGAACATGAGGTGTAGTAGATTGTAATTCATCATCTTTCTTCCGTATAATCAATCAATAATCGTATCCTTGTTTATTTTAAGTGCTTCTTCCCATCTTGTATATAGATGCCCTTTGCAGGAGCCTGTCGCAGTGCACGACCCTGAAGGTCGTATTGTCGGCGCGTGGAGGTTGGCATGGAAATAGGGGTGTTGATGCCATCGGGTGAATTGGCAGGCTTGCCGATTTCCATCATACGCCCTATGAAGAGGATGGTGTGGGTGACGTTGTTCTCAAGTGTGAAATAGAAGGGATGGTCCACCACGAAGGTTTCGGACGGTGAGGGGATGCCCCAACTCATTTCCACGACGGTCACGGCAGCCGCCTCAGTTCCCTTTTCATTGACGCAGATCTTCCCGCTTTGGAAGATGTCACCGATGAATAGTCCTCCGTCGCTCATCTCGCTGAAGTCGGCAGCGCCTCCGAAGACTTCCGCCATGCCCAGTGACTTGAAAATGTCCACCATGTCGTATTTTCCTTCGATTTCGAATTTGGGCAACCACAGTTCATACTCCTTGACCGGGGCATTGGCATCGGTGGCGGCAAGCCAGTCCTCGTAGGTGAGCTGTGGGATGACTTGCCGCTCGACAGGCAGAAAGATGGTCATTGAAAAGGCTCCTAGTCCGTAAGGCAATGTCACTGTCTTGAACTTGTCGGAGGTGGTGGAGCGGCATGAGATATCTTCCGCCTTCATCATTTCCACTTCCATTTTACTGCCATCGACGAGGTGGAAAGTCTCCTTTTGTGTCAAATCGTTGATGAAAGGTGTTGCCCAACAACCGTTGAAATAGAGCGCGTTGGCCAATAAGACGGCGATGTCATCATCGGGTTCGTCGAGGATGGAAGGGATGAGTTGGTGGGTCTTCTCGCTCACCCACCCGTTGATGGTTTCAATACCCTCTTGCGTTCCAAAATCCACATTGTCCACCTCGGTGTCATAACTGGTGGCCATCAACGCTTTGTAACCATCCAACAATGGATACCCTGTGGCAGCCCAAACCCCGTTGGCAGTCTCGAAAACAGGGTAACATTTTTCGTACATTTCCCTCGCCTTCTCCTCCGTACCACAGAAGGAAAAATCGTCGTAGTTGTATTCCGGGCGAGAAGTGAGCAACTCCGCCAGATGCTGGTTGTAGGCATTCACCTGTTCATTGCCGTATCCGCTTGTTCCAATGGCCTCCTTTATCTCGGCAAGCGTATTGCCGACGGCACCGTTCTGCACCATCGAGAGGGCGACCTGTGCGGAGAACGGAGAAAGAACCACACTCTCGTTTTCCTCTTCCGCCACTTTGTTGAACAGGGTGAAAGCAAACTTCTGGTAGATGGTCTCCAGCGGTTCGGGGCCGTCCTGGGCCATGACATCCATACCCATCATCAGCAAGGTGCAGATTATTAGAAATATCTTCATCATGATATTGTTTTTTATGTTTTATTCTTTTCACTTGACGTATTTCTTGCCATTCAGGATAAATACACCCTTTTGTGGGGTAATGACGCGCATGCCTTGCAAGTTGTAACATGGGCCGTCGGGAGGAGCGGCCTTTATGGGCATAACTCCAACGGGCGACAAGTCCACCATCCGCTCGTTGGTGAGTTTCAGCACGGTATGGCTGATGTTCTTGCGCTTGGGCTTGACATCTCCTCCCCAATGTGGCATATAATTGTCAATCAAGTACATAGGCCCACCAAGATGTCCAACTTTGAATACGATGTCTTTATAACAAGGCAGGATGTCGCCATCTTCTATCACATCACGATAATAACTGAGAGAATCTGCATCGATGATGACAGACTGTAATGTGAGGGCATGGGTGACCGTGTCGGTTTCGCTGTATTGCAGGTTGGTGCCAGGATCGAACGAGCCGAAATCATAAAGTACAAATTCTTCGGATAATTCTCCACTGATATAAGCCCTAGCATAAACCACGGTGTCGCCACGCTCTGCACGAACATAAGAAGGTAGACTTGGAAAGCCAAGGGTGATTAGATTTAGATACTCCACACCCGCAAAGGAGGTGTGACCGTACAAGGCATAAGTGACTACGCTGTCGTTCTCAAACGTCACCTCCCACTGCGTCCCTTCCTTCCACACGTCTTGTGCATGGAGTGAAAGGGTGGTGATGAATGCCAAGAGGAGAAGGTGATGTTTCATATGTTTCATATCCAAAGCCTGTCGTGTGACCGATAGGTTTGTTTAAGATCGTTGTCTTTCTAGCAGACAAAATTAGGACAAATTTACCAAAAGTGCAAGATTGTAGATGAAATGTATATCCCGAATTTAAGTTAAATGATATGTAACAAGCTTTTATTCAACGCATTGTACAAAATGAAAATGTATATCAAAATGTCGCTGTTTTTCGACCTCTTCAACGTTTTCAACTTTACAGCTTCCCAATCTAAAGTTTAAGAAACGTTAAACAGGTTGGGCTTTCACTTTCTTTAATTGTATTTGGATATGGAAAACGGAGGTAAAACGTTTTATAATGGAAATCATAAAATAAGAGACTACAAAATGAAGAACAAGTATCCTAAGATTATGTTGTTGGGAATGATTGTCACACTCCTCTCAGCTTCTACTTGCTACCACTATCCCGACTATGAGGATGAAAGCCATCATTACAAAATCTATTTTGAGAATTGTTGGGACAAGCCTGTCGTCATTTGGTCAGCAATGGATAGTCATTGGTATAATGATCCTTGTAAAATGTATGTACCATTCAACAAATTGTGGAGGTATGATAATGAAGGTGTAATAATATCCCCAGGAAGAATTGATGGCGATTATATGAAACATGATGGTTTTTATGAAAATTGGTTCGAGGACGGGGATTCTTTGTATATTGCCGTGTTTGACGCCGAGCGAACAGACAAAAATGATTCTCTTCGGTTTCTCGTCAGCTATCTATTATCATTGAAGGACCTTCAAGAGGTGAATTATCACATCACATATCCTCCAACAGAGAAGATGAGAGATTTACACATGTGGCCGCCATACGATGAACTCATAAAGGACATGAATCCAAGTAAATGACTCAACATTTCTGATTTGTGAAGTGAATGTTTGGAGATAGGCACTTGCCTCAAGTGCCTATCTCCAAACATCGTGCAAAACCAACAGAAATGCCGGCAGACCTATGCATCTAAGATTATCATCGTAAAGCCGATACAAGAAGCCGATGGGGAATTGGGCACACAGGATAGATGCTCGGTGGTGGCATATCATACTGTTCGTTGTTTACACACAAATGTGTATAAAATAAAAAGGAAACAAGAATGACCTGCAACATCAAGAAGCGAAGCATCCAACCTCTTATCCTCTTCATCGCATGGGGGATGGCGATGGCGTCTTGCGGAAATGATGAATTGGAAGAAGGAACGGCATGCGAAAGGCCATGGGAGCCCATGTTGACGAGCGTTTCTTTCAAGGCATCCTCAAACCCCTGCCAGTTGGTCGAGGATGTCAGATGCGAAATCGTTGGCGACAGCATGGCGGAATGCCGCATCGACCATTTGGTGGCAGACAGGGAGCTTGTACCACATATCGAATATCGGGGTGAAAGGATACTTGCCGACGGGCAGCCGATGAGAAGCGACGAGACAAGGCTGGATTTCAGGAAGCCTGTGCGCATCACCGTCATCAATGGCTTGTTCAAAAAAGACTACACCGTGTGTGTCCACACATTCACGGGCCTTCCTGTGGTGTGGGTGGAGACCGAGGGGAGACAGGAGATATCGTCGAAGGAAAAGTACATCAAGGCCTCTTTCAGGCTGGACGGAAGCGTGAGCACCTTCGGAGAGGGGGAGGCATTGCCGGACAGTGTAAGCATCAGGGGGCGTGGCAATTCCACCTGGACGATGCCCAAAAAGCCCTACCGTCTGAAGTTCGACAGGGACGTCTCCTTGTTGGACGAGCCGCGGGACAGGTCATGGGTCCTCCTGGCCAACTATGCCGACAAGACCTCTCTAAGGAACCATCTCGCCTTCTACATGGGTGGCATCAGCACACTCGACTACACGCCAAGATTCCATTTCGTGGAGCTGATGCTCAACGGGGAGTACATTGGTACCTACCAGCTCGGGGAGAATGTCAAGGTCGGTGAAAGCAGGGTGAACGTGGGCGACGACGGCTTCCTGTTGGAGGTCGACTCGAAGGCAGGGGGCGGGGAAGCGACCTTCTTCACAAGCCATTTGGAGCAGCCGGTCAACATCAAGGCCCCCGACGTTTCGGTTGGCGACGCGGACTATGAATACGTGAGGAACTACGTTCAGACTGCGGAGGACGCGCTGTATGCCGACAATTTCAAGGATGAGAATGAGGGATGGAGGAAATACATGGACATGGACTCTTTCGTGGAGTGGTATCTTGTCAATGAAATAGCCAGGAACACCGATGCCTCCTTCTATACGAGCTGCTACATGAGCCTGAGGCGCGGAGGAAAGCTCAAGATGGGGCCGCTGTGGGATTTCGACATAGCCTTTGGAAACGTCAACTACAATGAGGACTTCTCCCCGACGGGATTGATGTTGAGATGGTATTCCTGGTATTCACGTCTCTTCCAGGACCCGGCCTTCGTCGCGAAAGTGAAGGAGCGTTTCGACTATTTTTACAGCCGCAAGGACGACATCATGAGAGAAATCAACGAAAAGGCTCAATATCTCAGGCTTTCCGTGGAGGAGAACAACAACAAATGGGGAACGTTCTACAAATACACTCCCCCAAACTACAACATCTGGGGTAGCTATCAGAATGAAGTCCAAAATCTGAAGTACTGGCTGAACGAACGCTTTGAATGGCTCAAAAGAGAATATGACAAAATGTAAACAGATTGAAAATAGCCGCATGTAAAAAAACTAAACGATGTTTAACAACGGACATTTAGAACAATTTCTATAATCTGGGGCAAAGGTAAGAGTTACACAAGGGAAAAACAATGGTTAAGGAACGTTAAACAGGTTGGGCTTTCACATCCTTTAATTGTATTTGGATATGAAAACGGGTGTAGAATCGTTTAATAAGTGAAGTCATGAGGATTTGGTTGTTCACATTAGCCCTTCTCCTATCCGCCGTCACATCGACCGCACAGACCATCTCGCGCAGATACGATGGCGTGTCGATGTCGCAGGCGCTTGCCGACATCGACAAGTCCACTGAGCAATACAAGGTCAATTTCATCTATGATGAATTGGACGAATTCCCCGTCAACTGCCACTTCAACCAGAAAAACGTCATAGACGCCATCATGGCGGTCATCGGCCATTACCCCGTCAAGGTAACCATTCAAGGACAATACGTATTTGTGGAGTGTGTGGAAAAGAGGCAGACCAAGGTCAGAGGCAGGGTGCTGGGTGCCAGGTCGGCACCGTTGCCCAATGCCAACATCACCATCTACGATGCCCGCACCGGCGAGAAAGTCTGTTCCGGGGTCAGCAACGAAGGTGGCGAGTTCTCCATACCATGCGATTCCATGCGCATCCGCTTCAAGGTCAGCCACGTGGGGTACAGGACGTTCTTCAAGACCTGCCAAGCAGGCAAGGTGGGCACCATCCAACTGCAGTTCACCAAACAAGAGCTGCAAAATGTAGAAGTCACTCCCACGACACAAAGGAACCATACAAACAGTAATTCAAGTTACAAGAAGAAAGCCGAAAGGATAAGAAAGCAAATATGGGACGACAGCGACTCGGCATTCAGCCAGACCTGTTTGGATGACAGTCTTCTCAACTACTCCTCCGTGACGCTGGCAGAATCCTTTTCCGGTGAATACGAACGTCATCACTCCTGGAATCCCCTGCATCTGTTCTTCGGGAATAATACCAATCACACCATCTCACGCCAGGTCGTACGGCGGAGGGTGATGCTGAACGATTCCGACGCCGTGGAAAGATACGCTTTGCTGGACTATCCGAAAGACTTGCCGTTCAAGTACAACAAAGACCTCACCGTGGTGATGGGTGTGAGGGTTGTCAGTCCGGATGGAAGCATTTACGAGGTCGACACAGACCCTTACACCCAACCCCTTCAGTATGACGGCGAGCAACGCCAGGACAAGATTAGCATACCGCAACTCTTCGAGGGATGCATCATCGACTATTTCACATGGTCGGAACGGAAGACTTACGGCATCCATCCGTCGCCCTTCTTCATCATAACAGCAGACGGGGAACCCGTCTTGCATTCCAGAATCAACCTGACGACAGACAAGAATCTCTCCGTCCAATACCGTCATTCGGGTGATTCCCCAGGTTTGTCAGTGAGCACCGAAGACAACGGCAGCCTGTGCCTGACCGGTCAAAACAGCAGTGTGACACACGGCAGCAAAAACACGACGATGTCCTACATCTTCTATGTTCGAGACCCACAGCTTCACGCCAACAGGCCGCTAAGCGCACTCAAGCATCAAGTCAGGGAGAATCCGTCAATGGATGACATCCTGGACACGACCACCCGTCTATATCAGAGCATGCGCACGAAGGAATCCTACGGGGGATGGGCCTCAACCTATTGGAACAAGACAGACACGACCATAATAGGGTTGAAGGTGGACAATCTTCGTCAGACCTCCGCCTCGCGCCCATTGCTGGAGCAACGCCTGTATGAGATGGTGATGAGCGAGCCGCCCCACATCACCCTTAAAAAGTTTGGCACATCACAGTCGAACAGCGTCATGAGCCTCAATAGGCAGTACACCGAGAAGTTGGCCTATGTGTTTGACAGGGCCGGCATCCCATACCACCTGGCTATATCGACACGTTCCGACCGTGAAGGCATCCTTGAACTGATGGACGAGGAGAACATCGTCTGGATGCTGGTCACCGAAGAAGGGAGATACTACATCCCATTCATAGACGAGGAAATGCCAACCGCCATGGTCGGCCAGAAAGCCACCACGACGGACTTCAACCACATTTTCACCATACGATGAAGGGGATATTGTCAAAAATATATAAGGATAAAACATAAAGTCATGAACTACAGAAAAATCTTGTTGGCAGCCATGCTGGCCATCACATCATCCGCCCAAGCCCAGGTGGACGATGCCACACTCAACACCGATGCGGGCAAAACAAAATCCGCCACCCACACCCTTTCGCTCGACATGGGACCGGCATGGGTCACATCGAAAGTTTACACCTCCGAGGGAACATACAAATGGAGAACGGGTTTGGAACTTGGAGTCGAATACAGCTGTGTCTTCAAGAAAGGATACGGATTCGGGTTCTCTGTCCTTCACAACACCACCAAGTATCCCGACGTGAAAGCCACGCAGATCTTCGTCGGCCCTTCGTTCGTCTATGCAGGCAATTTCTCAAGGAAATGGCGTGGAACGACGGAGATAGGCTTGGGATATTCCACTTTCTTCAATGAGCACGACACGGAGGTGGGGGTTGGTTTCAAGTATTCCGCCGGTTTGGAATACATGCTGTCCGACAAATTCGGCATCAGTGCAAAACTAAGGGAAGTCACCGTCTTTCTGGGCGAAAAAGAAGATGATCCTTGGGGGTATGGTAATAACAAAGACGAGATAAACGGTGTGGCGCGCCTGGCTTTCCAAATTGGTGCATGCTTCCATTTCTAAACAAATAGGATATGAAGTTCTTCTTTTTTCTCATCCTGACGGCATTTTCGCTCCAAGCTGACGCACAAAGCCGTTATTGCAAAAGCTACGAGGACTACAAGTCGGATAACTGGACGGAACTGCCATCCATCGTCTTCAAGCAATATTCCCATTCGAAGCAGCTATGGACGAGAAAACATGAATATCGTTTCACCACGGGCAACAAGAAAACCGACAGGAAATTGAGAGAAGAGGCGTTTGTCATCCAAAAAGGAGATTCGTTGTTTGTCAACCTCAGCCAGATGAGATGCGAGAATGTGCTTTTCGGAAAGGGGTTTGCCTATGGCATGCCGCTCATAGGCAAAAAAATCCTCTTCATCAGCAACCGCGTTGACCTGAAATCTTCCAGCCGGCAAACAAACAACTATGTTGCGTTCGGATTGATGGGAGCGATGATAGCCAAGTC
>JAFWSS010000073.1 GCA_017524385.1 Prevotella sp. | reverse complement strand
GGTTGCCGCCGTTCTGCGGGTTGCCATAGCCGGGATGGTTGCCGCCGTTCTGCGGGTTGCCATAACCGGGATGACTTCCCCCGTGTCCAGGTCTGTGGTTTCCTCTAGGTGGAGGAGTATGTCCGGCAGCCGGCCTTCCATTACCTTGCGGTGGGTAGAAATTGCGTCCGCTATAGTAGCTTCCACCCGTGTTTCGTCCTCCCCGGAAGGAGAACCACGCATTAGGCCGCCCGAAATAGAAGACATGGCGGTCGGTGTATATTCCATAAAGCGCCAGGCTCCATGAGTTTCTCATCCAGTTAAGTGGCCTATAGAAGTAGTTGGTGTTGATGAAGCGTGCGTATTGGTTTCTACTGAGAACATATCTCATATCAGCATTTCGTCTGTCCCAATAGATGCCCAAAATGTCCTGGCTTCTGTTGACACATAGGAGATAGTCGAGGTTGATTTCGTAGACAGCCTCCATCTGCTCCAAAGAGAGGTTGAGTTCATAAGCCATCTTGTCGGTGAGGAAAAGAGCTTCCGTACGTGCCTGGTCATATCCTATGGCATTGGCTCCAATGGTGAAGGTGAGGAATGCGAAAATTGTGAGGATGTGATTTTTCATATTTATACTGTTTTTGAAATAATTCCAATGTGGCATATGGTTACTTGCTATATCACTTTGCAAAAATAGTGTTTTTCTGCATATTGTGCAACATCTTTTGATGCAGTTTTCACCATCTTTATGATTTTTTTTGCAT
Organism: Prevotella sp.; assembly: GCA_017524385.1. Lineage (GTDB taxonomy): Bacteria > Bacteroidota > Bacteroidia > Bacteroidales > Bacteroidaceae > Prevotella. The sequence continues at coordinate 6,715 of JAFWSS010000073.1, read as the reverse complement.
GGAAAGCAAAAAGTAGAAAAACAATGTAGGCTTTTTTGAGAAAAATCGTATATTTGCATGTTAAAAACTGCTCTAATCACAAGAAAAATGGAAACAGGAGACAAAGTGCCCGAAATTCTGGGCTATGACGAGAATGGCAATGAGGTACGCCTGAGTGATTTCCAAGGCAAGAAATTGGTGTTGTATTTCTACCCCAAAGACATGACATCAGGATGCACGGCAGAAGCCTGCAACCTTCGCGACCATATTTCAGACCTTTCGGCCGCCGGTTTTGCTGTGTTGGGGGTGAGTGTTGATGATGCCAAATCCCATCAGAAGTTCATTGCCAAACATGAACTTCCATTCCATCTTATCGCCGACACCGAGAAGACCTTGGTGGAGAAGTTTGGCGTATGGGGTGAGAAAAGCATGTATGGTCGCAAATATTTCGGCACCTTCCGCACCACGTTCATCATCAACAGTGAAGGCATTGTTGAGCGCATCATCGGTCCGAAGAAAATCAAGACTAAAGACCACGCCAACCAAATCCTCTCTGAATCATGACGAGACAAGTGGAAGTCACTCTGAGTCCACGTCCTCGCGGCTGCCATCTGGTGACCAACGAAATTGTCCGCCAGTTGCCCCCCTTGCCAAAAGCGGGACTATTGCACTTGTTTGTGAAACATACCAGTTGCGGCCTTAGCCTCAACGAGAATTACGACCCTGATGTGCGTCGAGACCTGTCAGCCATCCTCGACCATCTTGTACCAGAGAACCAGCCCTATTACCAGCACACCCTGGAAGGCAGCGACGACATGCCAGCCCATGCGAAGGCATGTCTGGCAGGTGTCGACATCACCATCCCCGTCACCGGTGGCCGCTTGAACTTGGGCACATGGCAAGGCATCTATCTTTGCGAGTTCCGCAATCATGGCGGCAGCCGCAAGATAGTCGCCACCATCATAGAATAATCAACATCCCCAAAGTGGAGATACAATTCCACCCATAACTATGATCAACAAACAACTCCTCTCCCCGTCCAGCATCGTCGTCATCGGCGGTTCCAACAACATTCATAAACCAGGCGGCGCCGTTGTACGCAACATCCTCAATGGCGATTACCAAGGCGTGCTTCGCATCGTTAACCCCAAGGAAGATGAAGTTCAAGGCATCAAGGTGTTCCATGATGCAAAAGAACTCCCCCCCACCGACCTTGCGGTGATGGTTGTGCCCGCCAAGTTATGCCCTTCCATCGTCAAGCTTCTAGCCTCAGAGAAGAGTGTTCGTGCTTTCATCATCATCTCAGCCGGTTTTGGTGAGGAGACAGCCGCAGGAGCAGCATTAGAACAAGACATACTCGACACTTGCGAGCGTTATGGCGCCTCACTCATCGGCCCCAACTGCATCGGTCTTCTCAACTCCTGGCATCACAGCGTTTTCACCAAGCCCATTCCCCACCTCAACCCCAAGGGTGTGGATTTCATTTCAGGTTCTGGTGCGACAGCAGTATTCATCCTAGAATCCGCCGTCATCAAAGGCTTGCAATTCAATTCCGTCTGGAGCATTGGCAACGGCAAGCAAATAGGCATTGAGGACGTTCTCCAGCATATGGACGAGCATTTCGACCCCGAGCGTGACTCTCTTGTGAAATTACTTTACATAGAGAACATCGCCAACCCCGACAAGTTGCTCTTCCACGCCAGTTCTCTCATCCGCAAAGGGTGTCGCATCGCCGCTATCAAGGCAGGCAGTTCAGAGAGTGGCAGTCGAGCCGCCTCCTCTCACACAGGCGCCATCGCCAGCAGCGACTCAGCCGTCGAGGCCCTCTTCCGCAAAGCGGGCATTGTCAGGTGTTTCTCCCGTGAGGAATTGACAACCGTGGGTTGCATTTTCACACTTCCCCCTCTAAAAGGTAAGAATTTCGCCATCGTCACCCACGCCGGTGGTCCCGGCGTGATGCTCACCGACGCCCTATCCAAGGGTGGCCTCTCCGTTCCTCCTGTGGATGCAGAGGCAGGCGAGGAACTGAAAGCTCATCTTTTCCCCGGTTCATCAGTCACCAATCCCATCGACATCCTCGCCACAGGTACTCCGGAACAACTCGGTACAGCCATAGACTTTTGCGAGCACCGTTTTGACAACATCGACGCCATCATGGTGATATTCGGCACTCCAGGTTTGGTACAACTATATGAGACCTATGATGTGTTACACAAGAAGATATTAGAGTGCAAGAAACCCGTCTTCCCCATTCTGCCCAGCCTTCACACCGCCGGTCCCGAGGTGGAGGAATTCCTTCGCAAAGGGCATGTCAATTTCAGCGACGAGGTGACCCTAGCCACTGCATTGACACAAGTGATGCGCACCCCTCCCCCAGCTCCCCCGGAGATAGAGTTGTTTGGTGTTGACGTCCCCCGCATCCGTGACATCATATCCAACATACGTGAAAGCGGATACATAACACCCCGTCTCGTGCACGATTTGCTTGGTTGCGCCCGCATTCCCATGGTAGAAGAGCAGGTAAGCGACAATGTGGACGACCTCGTAGCCTTCTCCGAACGTATCGGCTATCCGGTGGTGGCCAAGGTGGTAGGCCCTGTGCACAAGAGTGATGTTGGCGGAGTCGCCCTCGACATCAAAGGTCCCAAGCATTTGAAATTAGAGTTTGAACGTTTGATGAACATTGAAGGAGCCACTCATGTGATGGTTCAGAAGATGCTTCATGGCACAGAACTATTTGTTGGTGCGAAATACGAGTCCCGTTTCGGACATATCGTACTTTGCGGCCTAGGCGGCATCTTCGTTGAAGTGCTGAAAGACACGAGCAGCGGCCTTGCCCCCTTGTCCTACGGAGAGGCCTACTCCATGATCCATTCCCTGAGGGCATACAAGATCATCAAAGGCACCCGCGGGCAGGCAGGAATCAACGAATCTCGTTTCGCCGAGGTGATAGTCAGACTATCCACCTTGCTGCGCTTCGCCACCGAAATCAAGGAGATGGACATCAACCCTCTTCTTGCAGATGAAAACGGAGTTGTCGCGGTGGATGCCCGGATTTACGTTGAACCGTCAAAATGACTTCCCTGTCATTCTTTCAATCTGAAAAAAACGTGTTAATCTACTTAGTATCACAAAATCATCAAAAAATTTTAACTATATCCACAACTTTGAAACTTTTTTTTGTAATTTTGCACAGCAAAAAGGAATCTTGCTTTTTTAGTTCACCTTTTCATTTCAAATGAGACTACGCAAGTTGTTGTTGTTAGCATCACTGCTATCCTTTTTCAATGGTGCATTTTGCGAACCTGTAGGCAAAGATAAAGCCCTTCAGGTTGCAAAAGCATTCGTATCCTCGCAACACATCAACCTTTCAGGCAGTCTTACCTTGACTTACAAGGGTTATGGCAAAACCGATGACGCCGCCCCCAGTTATTATGTCTTCTCCCAGGAAAAAGGCAAAGGTTTTGTCATCGTATCCGGTGAAAGCGTCACCAAGGATGTCATTGGTTATAGCGAAGATGGGATATTCGACTCTTCATCCATTCCCGAAGGCCTTCATTACCTTCTAGACTGGCATGCCTCAGAGGTGACGCAAATCAGAAAGCAATCGCTGTCAGCCGTTCAGCAAACCCCACCCACCGCTTCCTCCTCTCCTTCCGCTCGTCAGGCCATTTCCCCCTTGCTGACCACCACATGGGACCAAAAAGAACCATACAACCTGAAAAGTTTCATGGCCGACGGGACCCAGTCGCTGGCAGGTTGCGTAGCCACGGCGATGGGTCAGGTGATGAAATACCACGAATGGCCCCAACGTGCCACCACATCCATTCCCAAATACACCGCCTCCAATGGTATGAATTATGGTGGACTACCACCAATCGTCTTTTCTTGGGACAAGATGAAAAATGCTTATTATCCATTGGAGGAAGGCGAAGAGCCAGACGCCTCTCTCCTTGCATTGGCAGACTTGATGCTCTATTGCGGACGCGCAGTGAAGATGTACTACAAGCCCACTTCTGCCGCTGCATCCACTAGTCTTGTGCCCGATGCCCTAGTCAACTATTTCGGTTATTCAGATGAAGTTCGCCTGATCGAACGTTCGAACTACAACAATGAGACTTGGTGCGACATCTTGTATAATGAGTTGCTCAACCGACGCCCAGTCTTGTATGCCGGCAACACATCGGAGTCTCTGAGCCACCTTTTCGTCTGTGATGGTTATGATGGCTATGGCATGTTTCATATCAACTGGGGTGCTAGTGGCAAATCCAACGGATATTTCAGCCTCAACTCTCTTCGCCCTTCCGTCCTTGGCGAAGAGCACACCGCTTTCGATAATTCACAGCGCATGATTATCGGCATCCATCCCCCCTCCACGGCAACGGATCCTTCTGACACCTATCTTGCCACAAGCCAACTCACCTCCACAGAAGGCACTTACACTTTTGACAAATCAACCGGTCTGAGAAAAACTTTCACCTTCAGTTTCTCTGGAGTGGCCAACTTTGCGCGTACCGATGCCGCCATCGGCATTTTCCAAAATGGGCTTTTGAAAGAGACCATATACACCCTTCCCAATCTTCGTGTCATTCGCGACACCACCATTACGCGCAAGCCCACCATCACCTTTGGAATGGGCCTGGACAATGGAACCTATGAAATACATGGTCTCAATCGGTTGTGTGGAGAGTCCGGATGGCGTGTCAATGCAGACAGCCATGAGCATTTCATACAGTTGGTTGTGAAAGACAACAAAGCCACTATGACCAATATAGGGAATTCAGAAGGCACAGGCACCATCCCGTCCTTGCAGATTTCAAGTTTCGGCCAAATCTTTGAAAGCGGCGTCAACCCCAAGCAAATAAGGATGACTGTGAAAAACACCAGCAACGTGGATTTCAAAGGTACTGCTTATCTCATTCTCAACAATGACCAAGATTTATTCGAGGGGTGTTTTGTCGATGCCGGTGATTCCACCATCATAGATTTCTATACAAACAAGCCGCCAGGCTCCTACTCGGCAAAATTGCACATAACAGGCAACAATTACAAGAAGACTTTCAATGCAGGCACGCTTGTCCTAACCAACCAAGGCTCCCTTCCCGTACTTGAAATGGAAAAGCTGACATTCAAGAATGTTTCCGGGAACCTCCATTACGGCAGGGTGCTTGACGGAGTCATCTCCCTTCGCAATCCTACGACAACTGATTATTGTGGTCTTCTGTCCTATTTCATTTACCTGAAAGACACCGACGACAAATTCCAGATGTCGCAAATAGTAAAGATCAAGGCAGGAGAGTCTGCCGACGTCCCCTTGCATTTTGAGAATTTGGAATTTGGAGACAAGATTTCCATCGTTGACATTGGCGACCCTTACACCATCTATTGCGCCACCACCAGCATATGGACAGTCACCCCCGGCATAGTGACATGGACAGCATCAGGCGCACGTGCCGCAACAGCACCATCCTATTTCTCGAAAGTGCCAGAAAATGCCGCTGCCGCCAGTTTCGAAGGTCTTTCCCTATCTGATGTATCTCCCAACAACAACGAGAACACCATCTATTATTTTGACAGCAATGCCATCGTGCCCACTCGTTTCAAAGGCAAGAACGTCGTTATAGGCAACAAGGCTTCCAACATCCATTTCGTGGAAGGCAAGGATTTTTACGTGCCTTACACGTTCCATGCCGCTGAAGTGAACTATGCCCTAACCCCCGAAAGAGGTTTTGACGGCAGGGGAGGTTGGCAGACCATCATGCTTCCATTCTCCGTTGACAGCATCCACGACTCTTCCTCCCAAGGCGGGCGTGCACTGTCGTGGAGCATTACAAACCTCCCTTCTGCCGAAGGCAAGGGCCTATGGTTGCGTGAATTGACTTCCATCAATGGCAATGAAGCACGATTCAAGGATGTCGATTACTGGAGACCCAACGCCCCTTACCTGATTGCTTTCCCTGATAAGAACTGGGGTTCTTCATTCGACCTTGTCGGACATGAACTCACATTCAGAGGCTATGATACAGATGTGGTAAAGACATCGGTTTGTAAAATGACCTGCGCCGGTTATGAGTTTGTGGGTGCAACCGCCCGACAGCGTCCCTCAAACGCCTATATCCTCAACGACCGGGGAGATGCCTTCACAACGAATACGACAAATCACGTGGCTCCAGCGACGGCGTATCTTCTTCCTGTAAAGCGAAGTGACGACAATGCCACCGACACCATCGATATCATCAATCATTCCGCCTTCCCCGGTGATGTGAATGGCGACAGGATAGTAGATATCTCCGACGTGATGACCACAGTTTACAAGGTGTTGAAAAAGCAGCCTCGCATCTTCATCCCTGCCAACGGAGACCTTGACCATAATGATGTGATAGACATCGTAGACGTGATGATGCTGATGTGGCTAACCTTACAATGAATCAATAATCATAAATAAATACGAGAAATCATGTATTGGAATGAAAGCATTGAGTGTATGGATCGCGACCAAATGCGCGAAATCCAAAGCAGAAGACTGAAGAAAATCGTCGATTACTGTTACCACAACACCCCGTTCTACAGGAAGAAATTCCAAGAAATGGACCTATCCCCAGATGACATCAAAGGTATAGAGGACCTTTCCAAACTGCCATTCACCGACAAGACCAATCTTCGCGACACCTATCCATTCGGACTTGCCGCCGTCCCAATGAGCCAGATCGTGCGCATCCACGCATCTTCCGGCACC
>JAFWSS010000072.1 GCA_017524385.1 Prevotella sp. | reverse complement strand
GGCTGCGGCGGAAAATGTAAATGTGACTTATGATGCTAACAATAAAGGTAATTTCAATATTAAAGCCAATAATGAGATGAAGGTCAACTACACGGAAGTAGGTGTAGGACTGGCCGGTATCGGCGCAGGCCTGCGCCCTTATTTTTTGCACCGCTATTCTTGGCGTGAATCTCAAATCTCCAATCTCAAATCTCCAATCTCAAATCTCCAATCTCAAATCTTCAATTTTCAATCCTCTTTTATCGTGTTCGCGATTTTATCCACGTTCATGCTGCGAGCGCTGGCATCGAAGATGTCTTTGTAGACACCGCCTTGCTGGTAGACCTCGTCGGGCTTTCCTCCCTGTACGACGTGCCCTTCCTTGAGCACGTAGATGTAGTCGGCATCGATGATTTGCCCGATGTTGTGCGAGATGATGATGACAGTGCGCCCCGCCTTGATGGCGTCGATGCTCGCCTTGATTTGCTCCGTAGCGATGGCGTCGAGGCTGGCTGTGGGTTCGTCGAGGAAGATGATGGGCGGGTTCTTGAGAAACATCCTCGCGATGGCGATGCGTTGCTGCTGCCCGCCGCTGAGTTGCAGCGCCTGTGTCTCGAAGCCGTTGGGCAGTTGCACGATTTGGTCGTAGATATAGGCTTGTTGTGCAGCCTTCACCACCTCTTCGTGCGTGGCGTCGGGATTGCCGTATTTGATGTTCTCCTCGATGGTGCCGTTGAAGATATGGTTCTTTTGGAGCACCAGGCCCACGTTCTCGCGCAGCCATTGTGTGTCCCATTCGCTCAGTTCCACGCCATCGAGTGTGATGCTTCCGCAGTCGGGGTGGTAGAACTTGTCGAGGAGGTTGACGATGGTGCTTTTGCCGGCTCCGCTGAGTCCTACGAGTGCGGTGATTTTTCCGCTTTGTATGTGCATGGAGACATCGAAGAGTGCTTGCGTGCCATTGCTGTAGGTGAAGTCGACACCCGAGAGTTGGAAGTCGCCCTTCACCTCTGCCGGCCGGTGCTTGCCCGTCTCCTCCACCTCGTGGTCGGCATGGAGGATGCCGAAGAACCCCTCGGCATAGATGAGGGCGTCGTTCATATCGTCGTAGATGCGGTGCAACTGTCGTATGGGGGCGCTCACATTGGCGAAGAGCATGACGTGGTACATGATTTTGCCGATGGTCATCCCGGGATAGTCGATGAGCACGAGGTAGGCGGTGAGAATGATGATGAGGACGGTTCCTATTTGTTCGAGGAAACTTTTAAGGCCGTTGAACATATAGCTTTGCTTGCGGGTGTTGAGTTGCAGGTCGGTCATCGTGCGCTGGATGTCGGCCTGTCGCCCAGCCTCTATTTTCTCTCTGTTGAACGACTTGATGACGGTGATGCTCTCGATGATGTTGAGGATGCTCTGGCTCACCGCCTGGTGCCCTCCGAAGATGCCCCTGCGCCCGCCTTTCATCCGTTTCGCCTGGATGTAGGTGACCCAGAAATAGATGGGCACGATGCACAAGGCCACTAGGCCCACATAGACATTGGCCATGAACATCAGGCCCAGCGCGAGGATGGCACTGGTGAAGAGCGGCAGGATTTCGATGAAGAAGTTGTTCACCGTGTTGCTCAGGCTCATGATGCCACGGTCGATGCGCGACTGCAACTTGCCCGTCTCGTTGCCTTCGGAGGTGAAGAAGGCCATCCTGAACGAAAGCATGCGCCGCACCACGTTCACCGACAGGTCGCGGCTCACGAGTATGCGCATTCGCTCGCCGTAGTAACGTTGGAAGAAGGTCACCAGGGCCGCTATCACCTCTTTTCCCAAGAGTATGATGCTGATGGTGGTGAGGATGCTGACCGCACTGCCCCATGAGAACTGCGGTTTTTGGATGAGGGCGTTGATGGCGTCGACGGCGCGGTCGAGCACCACGGCGTTGACCTGGGCCATGAACGACCCCACCAGTGTGAGAGCCAGTGTCACGCCGATGAGCCATTTGTAGGGCAGCACAAAGGGCAGGATGTTCTTCAACAGGTCGAAGATGTTCATCTTCCCCGTCGCTTCTGTTTTCTTTTCGGGCGTCATATCGTATGAGATTTTATGTTTCAAGGCTGCAAATATAGTTTTTTTTTCGCAATGGCGTGAGTGCCTTGTCAATTTTTTTTGCTTTTCCCAGGACAGGGTGGGGGATTGTTGTGGCTACGTCCCGGAAGAGCAAGCATGCTTGACTTTCCACTCGACTCGCATAACATATGTCCCTTTAACTCCCCTTTAACTCCCAAAAGTGATCATATGTCCTTTTAACTCCTCTTTAACTCCCCTTTAACTCCCTTTTAACTCCTCTTTAACTCCTCTTCAACTCCCAAAAGTGATCATATGTCCCTTTAACTCCCCTTTAACTCCCCTTCAACCCCTCTTTAACTCCCCTGTTACCTCCTAAATCTTGAGCCATATTATTTTGCAGAATGATTTTTTTGCACTACTTTTGCATGAAAATTGCCAATTATGAAGAATAAACTGAGAACAGCATCACTTTGCATCCACGCAGGATACAAGCCCAAGAATGGAGAACCCATCGAACTGCCCATCATCCAGAGCACCACATTCAAGTATGATGACTCCGACGAGATGGCCCAACTATTCGACCTGAAAAAGGAAGGCTATTTCTATACCCGTCTTCAAAATCCCACCAACGACGCTGTGGCAGCAAAGATTGCCGCTTTGGAAGGTGGCGTGGGTTGCGTGCTCACCTCTAGTGGCCAGGCCGCCAACTTCTACGCCTTGTTCAACATCTGTGAGGCAGGTGGACATATCGTCACCTCCAACGAAATCTATGGTGGCACCTTCAACCTCTTCGGCGTGACACTGAAGAAACTTGGCATCGAGTGCACTTTCGTCTCCCCGGAAGCCAGCGAGGAGGAAATCCAGCAGGCATTCCGCCCCAACACCAAGGCGTTGTTTGGTGAGACCATCTCCAACCCGGGATGCGCCGTCCTCGACATAGAGAAATTCGCTCGCATCGCTCACCGCAACGGTGTGCCCCTCGTCATCGACAACACCTTCGCCACACCTGTCAACTGCCGCCCGTTTGAGTGGGGCGCCGACATTGTGACCCATTCCACCACGAAATACATGGATGGCATGGCCACGCAAGTGGGAGGTGCCGTGGTGGACAGCGGCAACTTCGACTGGATGGCCCATGCAGAGAAGTTCCCAGGACTCACCACTCCCGACGAGTCGTATCACGGACTCACCTATGTCAAGGCATTCGGCAAGATGGGCTACACCACCAAACTCGTGGCGCAGTTGATGCGCGACTTGGGAAGCATCCCCGCTCCCCAGAACTGTTTCCTGCTCAATCTCGGTCTCCAGACGCTGCATCTGAGGATGGAGCGCCACTGTGCCAATGCACAGCGCGTGGCGGAGTTCCTCAACGATGATGCCAGGGTGGCATGGGTGCACTACTGCGGCTTGCCAGACGACAAATACCATGCCCTCGGACAGAAATACCTGCCCAACGGCTCTTGCGGCGTCATCGCCTTCGGACTGAAGGGCGACCGCGAGACCGCCATCCGCTTCATGGACTCCCTCGAGATGATCAATATCGTCACTCACGTGGCCGACGCACGCACCTGTGTCCTCCATCCTGCCAGCCACACCCACCGCCAACTCTCCGATGAGCAATTGCGCGAAGCCGGGGTGGCTCCCGACCTCATCCGCCTCTCCGTAGGCATAGAGGACGTGGAAGACATCCTCGACGACATCCGTCAGGCATTGAACAAGATATAAGAAACCAAACCTAATACTCCTTTTACCATGCAAGACATTGATGTTACCCCAACGTTGGAAATCGGAACCCCGCTGCAGAATGGCAGGTATGTCATCTCACGCGTTCTCGGTCAAGGAGGCTTCGGCATCACCTATGAAGCCGTGTTGACACGACTCGACAAGCGTGTGGCCATCAAGGAATACTTCCTCGGCGGCTTTTGCGGACGAGGTGAGGACGGCCGTGAAGTTTTCGTGCCTTTGAAGACCAACCGTGAGTTTTTCGAGCGCCAGAGGAAGAGGTTTTATGATGAGGCCGACCGGTTGGCGCATCTTAACAACCCTCACCTCGTGCCTGTCCACGATTTGTTTGATGAGAATGGCACGTCCTACTATGTGATGGATTTCATCCAGGGAAAGAGTCTGTCCTCCATGCTTGAGCAAGCCCGGACCCCGTTTGGCGAGAATGAGGTGATGGCCTTGTTCGAACAGATGTTGGATGCTCTTCAATGCATACACAGCCAGGATCCGCCTCTATGCCATTTGGATATCAAACCTGCAAACATCATGGTGGACGACAAGGGGCACGCCGTGCTGATTGACTTTGGGGCGAGCAAATATGCCACAACAGACAGTTCTGTTTCTGTGTCGTCCGTGGTGTATACTCCAAGTTTCGCCCCTGTTGAGCAACTTCAGGGAAACCGGAAGAACATGGGGCCATGGACAGACTTCTACTCCCTTGGTGCTACACTATACGCCCTGCTTACACGTCGGAAACCATCAGAGCCTTCCGAGATACTCGCCGACCAAACCATGGAGAAGGTGAAATCCCTTCCGCTTCCCCCGTCGGTCAGCCCTCGTTTGCGAAAGTTGATTGTCTGGATGATGTCGTTCGACAAAACAGCCCGGCCACAGTCGGTGGCTCAGATCAGGCAATGGCTGGCCAGAACTCCTTCTTCCGATAGTGGCCCGATGCATGGTGAAAACCAAGCATCCCGGGGAGGCGGTGAAAGGACGATGACGATGACGATGGATTCTGATTCTCTCCCCACTGGGTCTTCTGGCTACACCCCTGGAAGGGGCGATAGCGGCGCTGGTCCATTGTCTGGAAGGAAAAACCATTCCGTGCTGATCATATCCATATTGGTTGCAGCCTTGTTGGCAGGGGGTGCCTTTTGGCTTTTTTCCCACGGGTCGCAGGATGATTCCGGGACTTCAACGTCGCTTGGTGGTGGGCAAGTCTCCGACCCCATTGCCACGCCTGCCCCTCCGGAAACAATAGTGATAGAAAAGCCTGTTGACTCTGAGGTGCCCGTAAGTCCTGTCCAGCCTATGGAGGATAATGGTTACCAGGTGTTGGGCGGCCAGATAGGTACCCACGCCATCACCATGTATCTGAATGATATGAGCACGGCGGAAGAAGATGGCGTCATCGGCTATTACTATTACAATGAACGTCCTGGCTCCAAGTTCCGTCTGGTGGTGGAAAGCATGGATGCCATCAATGCCGAGGGGTCGATGCACCTTGTCTTGCAGGAATATACTCCTGACGGTTTCAATTCCGGCACATTCGATGGCCAATATGAATGCCGGGGTGACTTTTACACCGGGTCGTTCACCAACAGCAAGGGGGTAGTCTATGATTTCACTTTGCAGTGATTCTCGTGTCTTTCCCCGAGTCCCTATGTCATCATTCGCCTCAATGGCATCCATCTCCAAGCAAACAGTGAAAATGAAACAAGGAAAAATCTTCATATCGCTTTTGTTCACAGCCCTTTGGCTCACCGTCCCGGTGATGGCGCAGCAGTTGGTCGTGGGGTCTTACAACCTTCGCAACAAGAACAATGGCGACTCCATCAAGGGCGAGGTGTGGAGCAAGCGTTGCCAGGTGATTTGCGACCAGGTGAACTTCATCTCACCTGCCATTCTGGGTACACAGGAGCTCCTCCACGTGCAGATTCTCGACATGCTGTCCGCACTCGACGGCTACGACTATATTGGTGTGGCGCGTGATGATGGCGCGACAAAAGGGGAGTATTCCGCCATCTTTTACAAGAAGGATCGCCTGAAACTCTTGGAACAGGGCAATTTCTGGTTGAGCGAGACGCCCGACCGCCCCGGACTGGGTTGGGATGCCGCTTGCATCCGCATCTGCACATGGGGGAAGTTCAAGGACCGCCAGACCAAAAAGAAGTTCTATTGCTTCAACCTGCATATGGACCATGTGGGGACGGTGGCGCGCAGGGAGGCCGCCAAGTTGGTGGTGAGCAAGGTCCAAGAGATTGCCAAGGGAGCCGTCGTGGTGCTCACTGGCGACTTCAACGTGGACCAGACAGACAAGATTTACGGCATCTTCACCCATTCCGGCTTGTTGGCCGACAGTTATGAAACCGCCCGCCTTCGCTTTGCTGAAAACGGCACGTTCAACAGTTTCAAGCCACAGTTGAAAACCACCAGCCGCATCGACCATGTCTTTGTGTCGCCGACGGTGATGGTGGAAGCCTATGGCGTGCTCACCGACAGTTACTGGACGCCTCTCCAACAGTCCGCCGACAACCTCAAGGGCGACGACGCCCCACAGGAAATCTCCTTTGGCGAATACCAGCGTCGCAACCCCTCCGACCACTATCCTGTTTTCGTGAGGATGAAGTTGAAATGAAAACGATTTTCAACCTTGCAGGTCAAAAAATTGTTTATTTGTTTTGTATTGTCTTCGGCTTGCACTATCTTTGCAGTGTCCTTTTCGGCGGCTCCGTAAACAAAGGCGCGACATGGCGTTTATACCATACCGGCAGAGCGCACTGCAGAAGAGACGTGATTCTTCTCGTCTCCCTATGAGTGAAGCCACATCACCTGGCACAGTGCAAAACACATGATTTGTTATATGGTAAAGGTCTTATGAAACGCACCATTCTCTTGGGGGTATAGCTCAATTGGGAGAGCATCTGCATCGCACGCAGAAGGTCGTGGGTTCGAATCCCATTACCTCCACAAGGTCTTGAGGGTGTGCCTTTTAGATTGGATTATTCTTGGAACTTAACTTAAGTATCTGAAGTAAAATTGCCTTGCAGAATTAGGATTGATCTTGTATGGCTACTGGTTGGGAAGTGAAGCCCGAAGGGCTGGGCTGTGCGTCAGATTTTTTGGTTAATTCTTGTACGAGCCAAGTCTCCAATTTGTGGAGGGTATGGAAAAGACCGTACGATGGTATCTTGAAAAACAAGAATGGCTGGACAATGTTACAAGTGGGGATTACTTGAAATACTATGACATAATGTATAAAAACAGATAGCATGCCAGACAAACAGCGTTTACTCATGAGCCTATGCTGATGGGGATGTACATATATGCAAGAAAGCGTATCTGTCACTTTCGCACCAAGGAGCCTTGTGTCAGGTATGGCATCCCATGTGAATTCTTTCATATATATGACATATAAGACAATTTGCATCTTGCTGGGATGCTTCAAGATGCCATAAAAGCTATAATTATGGATATTAACGAATTTGTAGAGAAGTTTGCAGAGCAGTTCGACGACACCGACGAGTCTGAGTTCACCCCTTCCACTGTTTTCTCACAACTGGACGAATGGAGTTCGCTGACATCATTGGCCATCATCGCCTTTGTCAGGACGGATTATGGG
>JAFWSS010000071.1 GCA_017524385.1 Prevotella sp. | reverse complement strand
GTCATCACAAAAAGTGGAAACCAGACTGTTGTCAACACCACAACCATAGCAACTGACATCAAAGGGTATAATGGACCTACACCACTGAAGATTTACATTGCCAACAATAAAATCGTCAAAGTGGAGGCACTGCCCAACCAGGAGACACCCAAATATTTCTTCAAGGTGAAGAAAGAGCTGCTGGGCAAGTGGGATGGCATGACGGTCAACAGCGCCATCAATGCAAAGGTGGATGGAATCACTGGTGCCACCATCTCTTCCGACTGTGTGAAAAAGACAGTGAAAAGAGGGCTTGAGTATTACAAGAAGAACAAATAGGCTTCTTGTCTCCACCATATGATGGCAGGAGGCGCTCAGTCATCACTTTCGCACTTGTGTGGCTATCCACGCAAGTGCGAATGCGTTGATGGTGTCGTGTATGGAGAATGCCGGATTCCGTGTTAATCCTTACGCCGGTCGATGAAGGTGTAGGATTTGAATTTTTCCGAAGGGAAAATGAACACGTCGTCGCTGATGCCACTGCGGAAATTGGTTATGCTGACTGTTGTCCAAAACCATAACACCTTTATCTTTAGATATTTGGGAGCACGCGTGCGCTTGTCGATGATAGCTATCATATGCTTGATGCCACTCACTTCCTTCCGGGCGTCGATGGTCAATTCATACGTGGTTTGCGTCTCCTTGTGGGAGTAAGTGTAGTCATCGGGATGGAACGTGAAGTTGTTGCCGTAACGCTCGCTTTTTCGAGTGCCGGCTATGTATAGGCTCACCGTCTTTTTCTTGTTGTCCACATAGTATTCTTTTTGGCCATCGTTCCAACTCATGTAACGTGACTCGGAGTATCGTTTCTTTTTGTTCTTGTGCCATATCGAACCGCTCACGTTCATAATGCCGATGATGTTCACATTGTAAGAAAGGGAGGAGCCTTGTGGGCCGAACACAAGGTTGTAAGTATAGTCGAAGATTTTGCGAGACTCGTTGCTGCTCGTGTTGGCGTGAGCAGTCAATGAGCTTGAAAAAGCCAGGACGGTGAGCAGGGTGATGAAAATGGATGCTTTCTTTAACTTCATATCGCCTAGATTGGTTGTAGGACACAAAATTACAAAATTATTATCTTTCATAGTCTTTTTTTTATTTATTTTTGATTACTTTCGCACAAAAATATGCAAATGGACAGCAAAGAGTATGTGGAGATGCTTGAAAGTCATGGGGTCAAGGTGACAGCAAACCGTATCGTTGTGGCAAGGGAGCTTGACCGTTCTTCTCAACCTATGACGATGGCTGAGTTGGAAAGGAAAATCCTCACCATCGACAAGTCTGGCATTTTCAGGGTGCTTACGCTTTTCAAGGCTCATCACCTCGTCCATGTCATTGAAGATGGGGGAGGGGCTGGTGCAAGGTATGAATTGTGCAGGAGCCGGCATGGAGACTTCGACGACGACGAGCACCCTCATTTCCATTGCGAAGCCTGCGGGCGAACATTCTGCCTGGAAGACACGTCTGTGCCCAACGTTGACCTTCCAGAGGGATTCCAACAGGCAACGGTTAGTCTGCTTGTCAGGGGGCTGTGCCCTGATTGTGCAAAACGCTGATGGCAATGGCTGTGTGGCTCCCTCAAATCAACTTGTTACTTGAATCAAAAAAAGGAAACACAAAAAACCTACCACCTGTCAAACAGTCTGAAATCGAAACGGAGACCGAGGGAGAAGTGTTTGAATTCCTCATAGCCAGTGAAGATACCCATCGACAGCAAACGGTTGGTGAAACCATACCCCACCTCCATGTAATATTTTATCTGACTCAGGTGAAGGGCGCTCACATAGATGCGCTCGTTCTCGGTGATGGTGCCTATCATCGGAATCCAGGACAACAGCAGCAAGGGAGACTCGTAGGTGGCATTGGCGCGAATGTAGTAATGTGAGGAGTTGTACCAGTTTCTGTGAAGCAATTCAAAGTCGCCACTCCATTCGTCGTTCCAGCCGCCGGGGATGTTGTCCTCCCGGAAATTGTTGAAGTCGAGGAAATAGGTGTTTTTCGTTCCTGTCGTGTAGAAGCCGAAACCTGCTCGCAAGGAGAGGGAGCGGAGGCATGGCAGGGGTTTCAGGTAAGAACAATCAAACTCCCATCGCTCATAGTCCATGTCGTCTCTGGTCACACCGTTCAACGTTCGTTCGTAGTCGATGGTCACTATCGGTCCGCCCCATCCCAAAGGTCGGATGGTCAACTCCTCGCAGAGCGCCGTACTCTTGTACAATGTGGGCTTGCCCAAGGCTCTGAAATCTTGCTTGTTTATGCTTCGCCATTGGCTGAAGAGGATGCCGGTCTCCACTCCTACATACGGGTTCAAGTCGTATTGGGCGGTAAGCGCAAGGCGGGAGTGCTTGAAATAGTCAAGCGAGAGGGTGTCCCAGTCGAAGTTGTTGCCATGTTTCTCCTTCAACTGGTCAAGCACGGTGGAAGAGGCTTGCAACTCGTCGTTGCGCCATAACAATCTCACCTTGCCATTGTTGCGGTCGTCGAAAGTATAGGTCAGGGGAATGTCGAAATAGGTGTGGTTCAACTTGACTGAATATCCTATTTTCGCACGTACATAGAGGTTGCTGTTATCGTTGAACACATAGCCGGCTCGAGCCGTCAGGCGATAGGTGAGACCCTTGCGGTGGGAGTAGGACAGGTACAGGGGATTGATGATGGGTGAGATGCGGTAGTAACCACGGTCGTTGTCGAATTTTCCCTTGATGCGGTTGAGCAGGTGGTCGCCAATCACGTCCCATAAGAAATTCTTGATGAAATTCTTCTCACGCACCGTGGTGGTGTCGGCGTTGTTTTTGCTGCGCCTCAAAGAGTCGTATTCTGCATAGATGTCCCTTTCTTCTGTTGTCAGGGGTGTGGGGCGGAGCGAGTCCATCTGCTCGCGAGCCTGGATGCCTTCCACCAATGCTTTGTCTGCCAATGGTGCTTTTCCGTAATGTGCTTCATAGATGCCTCGAAGGTTGTTGCCCATGAAAGAGATTTTCGTCTTCAGGATGCAAGTTGTTGGCAGAAGGCTGGCAAGACCTTCCGCACCCATGGTGAGATTGATTTCAAAGGAGACCATGTCGAACTCACCCAATAGTGTGCAACGGATGATGCGCCCTGTCTCTATGTCTACAATGGCGTTGCCGCGAACTGCTTGTGTGTTTTTGACACGGGGTCGAAATTCCACGTTGGCGTTCGTGCCGAACACCTGCTTCACCGTGTATTTGTAGTAACGCTTGTTGCGGGTATGGAAAGGAGAGTAAAGGTGGTCGCTGAGGAGCGTCGTTTGATAGATGTTGGGTGTCAGGTAACCATATAAGTCGGGGAGCACTGTGCGATGGCGATGTATGGTGCTGGTGCGGACATGCACTTCCGACTCCGTAGGCTCAGACTCGTGAAAGGTGAGGGTCAGATAGCTCTCGCCAAGATGGCTTTTCTGATTGGACCGGGCTACGGTGTAAAGATGGGGGACGCATAGCAACATCGCGTTGCGGCGGTTGGTCTTCACACGGTATTTCAGGTAGGCTTGTGTTTGATAGCCTTCGATGGTGCTGTCTATGCTTGAACGGTAGTTGAAGATGCGATTGACCACCAACGTGTCCAATCGGTCCTTGCTGCTGGCTGCCTGGGAAATGACTGCCAGAAGGAGTGCTGCCAGGATGCGCCAACATGCCATCTTCGAAATCATGACGCAAAAATAACCATTTTTTCCCTTTCCCAAACAATTTCCCAAACAATTTTGACAAAAAAAAGTGGGTCTCTCAACTGAGAGACCCACTTGGTACGATGGGGGAACTTATCCCAGGTATTTCATCAAAATCTTGGCATTGCCGCTGTCACGAAGTTTGGCAATGCTCTTCTCGCGGATTTGGCGCACACGCTCGCGGGTGAGACCGAGGCGGTCGCCTATCTCCTCAAGACCTTTCTCTGGCTGACCGATGCCGAAGCATTCACGGATGATGGTGATCTCACGGTCTTTGAGCACCTTGTTGAGAACGGATTCCAGTTCCAATGCCATAGACTCATGGTCTACGTAGCGGTCGGTGCGGCTGTCCTCGCCACTGGCCATCACGTCGAGCATGCAGTTGTCCTCGCCATCCTGGAAGGGGGCGTCGATGGAGACATGGTGGCCGTCGGCCATCAGGCTCTGGCCAATCTTCTCTTCGTCGAGGTTGGTGGCGTCCGATAGTTCGGAAACGGAGGGATGGCGCATGTTCTCTTGCTCAAACTTGTTGATCTCATGGTTGATCTTGTTCAGAGAGCCTACCTGGTTCAAGGGAAGGCGGACGATGCGGCTCTGTTCAGCGATGGCCTGCAGGATGCTTTGGCGAATCCACCACACAGCGTAGGAAATGAACTTGAAACCGCGAGTCTCGTCAAATTTCTGTGCGGCTTTGATCAGGCCGATATTGCCTTCGTCGATAAGGTCGGTGAGTGTCAGTCCTTGGTGCTGGTATTGCTTGGCCACGGATACCACGAAGCGCAGGTTGGCAGTCACCAACTTGTCTTTGGCGCGCTCTCCTTCAGGGCCGCCTTTCTTGATTTTCTGGGCCAATTCGATTTCTTCATCAATCGAGATAAGAGGGGCGCGACCAATCTCTACAAGATATTTGTCGAGTGCCTCGCTCGAACGATTAGTAATGCTTTTTGTAATTTTAAGTTGTCTCATCCTGTTTTACCTTAAGTTTCTAACTGCTTGAATGCCAATAAAATAATAATTTATCCTTGAAATGCGTTGCAAAATTAATAAAAATAACGATACCTTGGTGCTTTTATTGCATATTTTTTAGTTTAAAAAATGTTAAATAAAAATTCCTATGTCGTTGATTCATAATTCTTTCGCTTTCTATAAGATTTAGCAAACTTCGTGCCATTTTCTATCACCATCATGCGTTGTTTTTTATTCTTTTGTCTCTTTCAGGCTGGCATGACGTGGAGGTGCTCCACGCTTTTTAGGCAAAAGATGTGGTGGAATGGGTAATAAAAGTTGGTTTTTTTTGAGTGTTCACATAAAAATGTGTACTTTTGCACATCCATCCATAATTACCTGCCATGAAGGATAAACTCAGATTGCTGCCTGTTGCCATTGTCGCTTTGGCCGTTGTGGCCATGGCCGCTTGTTTATTGGTTTTCGAAAACAACCTCTTATGGAAAGTCCAGGAGCGAAGCATCTTCATTTACACATCGCTCTTCTTCAAGCAGCAACTTGTTGTGGCTGGTGGTTTCCTTTCCTGGCTTGGCTCCTATTTCACCCAATATCTGTATCATCCGTGGATGGGCGTGGTGATGCTGGGGGCATGGTGGGTGCTGCTTGTATTCCTTTCTGCAAAGGCTTTCAAGGTCAAGACGAAATGGCTTGTCATACTGGTCGTTCCCGTGGCATTGTTGTTGATTGCCAATGTCACGCTCGACTACTGGGTGTATTACATCAAGTTGAAAGGCTATTTCTTCGTCCCTGTCATAGGGATGACGTTGGCCGTGGCATTGGTATGGCTCTACAGATGCATAACGCCCAAATACTACATCCGCACCATCTGCCTTGTGTTGCTTGCTTTCGTGGCGTATCCCTTGATGGGATTCTATGGACTGGTGGCCATTGCCTTGATGGCGTTGCTGGCCTTGCGGCTCACAGACATGTCCATGACTGCAAAGGTGGTCAACTTGGTGGTTGCCACCGTATGTGCGTTAGCCGTGCCGGTGATTTTCTATCGATTCGCCTATCACGAGACCAATATTGACAACATCTATGCCGTGGCGTTGCCGCTGTTCAAGATTTCTGAAACTTACAACAACTATTACATTCCCTATGGCCTCCTGGTTGCTTTTTATGCCTTACTGGCCATCGCTTGCAACCAAACGACCAAGAGCGCTGAACAGTTGGCTGAGGCTCCCAGAGATGCCCAACCAGCGAACGTTGCGAAGCAGAAGAAGGGGAAGCAAAATCAGAATCCTCGCAAGCAGAGGGCGGCCACTCGCAAAGGTGGACAACGGATACTACCTTGGCTGGTGGCGCAAGCATGCATTGTGGCGCTTGTCGCCTTCGGGGTGTGGCATTTCTGGTACAAGGATGTGAACTACCACAAGGAATTGTCCATGGCACGATGCCTGGAAGTCGACGACTGGGATGGCATCCTTGCAGAGGCGAAAGAAGTGTATGATGAGCCGACAAGGGCGATGGTTGCGATGAAAAACCTTGCGCTCTTCCGCAATGGACTCATCGGCGACGAGATGTATTACTACCGCATTGGCTCGAAGGAAAGCAACACGCCCATTGTCGTGCGCATGATGCAGGTGGTGGGGAAACAGCTTTATTTCCACTACGGACTGGTCAATTATTGTTTCAGATGGTGTATGGAGGACGGTGTGGAATATGGCAATTGTGCCGAATTCATCAAGTACATGGCCAAATGCTCCTTGATGAACGAGGAGTGGAAATTGGCGGAAAAATACATCAACATCCTCAAGAATACCAAATACCACAGGGCATGGGCGGAGCAGCAGGAGAAATACCTTCACAACAAGCAGGCGATGCTCAAGGACAAGACCTACGAGACGGTGTCGCGGCTCATGGGCTATGATGACACGCTCAACAGCGACAATTCCATCGTGGAGTATTATCTCATGTATCACTTGACCAGGCTCGATTCCGAAGATCCGCTGGTGCAGGAACTCTCGCTTGTCGGGGCATTGTGGACCAAGGACATCCAGACCTTCTGGCCTAGGTTCTTCCGTTACACCGAACTGCATAATGGGCAGCACATACCGAGACACTACCAAGAAGCGGCATATCTCTACGGACATCTTGAGAACCAGGTGGACATCAGCAAGATGCCTTTCGACAAAGAAGTGGTGCAGACTTATGCCAATTTTATGAAAATGGCGCAGCAACAACCCCAAGGAACGAGCGAGGCTGCCCTCCACGACCTCATGATTGGTCAATTCGGGCATACCTTCTTTTTCGACTATTTCCTCAACCGTGACCAAAAACTATATTGATTGTCAACGTCTTTAGGAACTCTTGGATATCCATAACATATAGGGCTTCGTAAAAATATTCCAGAAAACCACCATCATGAAGAAAAGATATACATCCTGCCTCTTTGCAGCCACAGTTTTCGCTCTCGTGGCATGCACCGGTGTCAAGGTGCCTGAACAATATGCCAGTGACAACAAACTGCCGGCCATCTACCCCGACTATGTGGATGTCACCATCCCGGTGAACATCGCGCCGTTGGCTTTCGAGATGGACCATCAAGCCGAGGAGATGGTGGCCCGTTTCTCTTGTGGAGGCGAAGAATTCGTATGGGGTGGGACGGCGGTTCAACCCGACGAGGGGGAATGGAAGGATTTGCTGGAAAAGGCCAAGGGGAAGGAAATCTCTGTCGAGGTGTATGCCAGCAATGATGGTCAGTGGACGAAATACCAACCTTTCCATATCAATGTGTCCAACGACTCCATAGACCCCTACATCAGTTATCGTCTCATCTCACCTTCCTATGTCGCTTACGAGGAACTCACCATCAACCAAAGATGCCTGGAGGATTATGTGGAAAGCGTGATTTACGACAACATGCTTTGTTCTCATGAAGACACAGGGCAGTGCATCAATTGCCACAGTTACCAACAGTACGACCCCGCAAGAATGCAGTTCCACGCCCGGCAGCGTCAAGGGGGCACTGTCATCGCCTATGACGGCAAACTGAGCAAGGTCAACATGAGGAACGACTCCATTCTTTCTGCGGGTGTATACCCTGCCTGGCACCCTTGGCTGCCACTCATCGTCTATTCCACCAACAGGACGGAGCAGGTATTCCACACCAAGGACCATAACAAAATCGAGGTCTATGATGCCGCTAGCGACATCATCTCCTACAACTTGGAAACCAACGAGGTGACCAACTTGGAAAACGACCCGGAGGAGTTCGAGGTGTTCCCCGCTTGGGCACCGGATGGCAAGACACTCTATTATTGCAGTGCGCATTTCGAGTTTCCCGACACCACGGAACATTCCTTCCAAGTCATACACCGTGCTAAAGAGGTGAAATACAACCTTTTCAAAAAAGATTTCAACCCCGAGACCATGCAGTTCGGACCAAGGCAGATGGTGCTGAGGGCTGACTCCATGGGGTTGAGTGCCACGCTGCCTAGGATATCGCCCGACGGGCGGTTCCTCATGTGTACCATGGGTGAGTATGGCGTGTTCCATATCTGGCATCGCGACGCCGACCTCTGGTTGCTCGACTTGAAGACAGGGAGCCTGAGAAACATGGAGGAAATCAATTCCGACAACACCGAGAGCTATCATTCCTGGTCGAGCAATGGCAGGTGGGTGGTCTTTAGTTCCAGAAGGTATGACGGGGGATATACACGCCCCTTCATCGCCCATATTGATGAAAACGGCAAAGGCTCGAAACCCTTCGAGCTGCCCCAGGCTTCACCCGACTATCATCGTCTGTTCTTGAAAAGCTACAACATCCCTGAGTTCATGAAAGGGCCGGTCACCATCAAGCCACAGTCATTCGCAGATGTACTCAAGACCGAGGGAACGACAGTGAAATACAAGCCTGCCAAGTAGTGGTTCCCCTGTCGCTCACCGTTCTTTGTAGGTAGCGGCTTTGCCGCTTCTCCTATCTCATCCCTCCTTACGAAAACTCCCCCGCAGGTAACTGCGGGGGAGTTTTTGGTGTGAAGTAGGGGATTGTCAGTATCCTATCGACCCTTTCCATTTCAGGAACCAGTTTTCCTTGTTGGTCAGGTCCTTCTTGATTTCACCTTGTACGATGCCTTCATTGCCGGCGCCACGGCGGGCGTAGATTTTCTCAGCCATGAACTGGCCGGGATTCTCGCTGCGGAAGGCGAAACGCATGAGGTCGTAATAGCGTGTTCCCTCGTAGGCAAATTCCAATGCTCCTTCCGTGAGGATCTTGTCCTCCACGAAGCGTTGCATCTCTGGAATCTGCTCCGTTTCGGTGCGAAGCGTGTCGTAAGGCAACTGGTAATACTCGTTCATCGGGGTGAAGCCCGAACCTCTGCTGTGCAT
>JAFWSS010000070.1 GCA_017524385.1 Prevotella sp. | reverse complement strand
CTGGGGCGAGACATCCACGAAGGGCACCTACTCGTGGAGCAACTACCTCCACGCCAACGGCTCTTCGTCGACGGCCCGGGACCTCGGCACGCACATCGCGGGCACGGCATACGACACCGCCCTTGCGAAATGGGGCGACGGATGGACGATGCCCACCCTCGACCAGGCCAACGAGCTGCTCAGCTGCTGCACCGCCACCGCCGTCACGGTGAACGGCGTGAAGGGCTTCCAGCTGAAGGGTCCCAACGGCAACACCGTATTCTTCCCCATGACGGGATACAAGTATGACTCGAAATACAGCGCCAACGGCACTCAGTGCTACATCTGGACCGACACGAAGGACGTGGCCACCAACGTGGCCTACAAGTCCATGGCCTTGTTCTTCGACCGCAGTTCCTCGACGACCAGAGTGACCACCACGGCGGCTCCCCGCCGCTCGGGCGTCATCGTGCGTGCCGTCAAGGCGGGAGCGGAAACTCCGCAGCCCGTCATGGAATACGTCGACCTGGGCCTGCCCAGCGGCACGCTGTGGGCTGCCTGCAACGTGGGCGCCTCTTCGCCGGAGGGCTACGGCAGCTTCTACGCCTGGGGCGAGACAAACGTGAAGGACACCTACTCGTGGAGCAACTACCTCTACGCCAGCGGCTCGCAATCGTCCGTCCAGAACATCGGCACGCACATTGCAGGTACGATGTTCGACGTCGCCACTCAGACCTTGGGCAACGACTGGGTGATGCCCACCCTGAACCAAGCCAACGAGCTCCTTGAGAAGTGCACCGCCACCATCGCCACGCTGAACGGCGTGAAGGGCGTCCAGCTGAAGGGACCCAACGGCAACACCATCTTCATCCCCATGACGGGATACAAGTATGACGCAAAATACAGTGCCAACGGCACGCAGTGCTATCTGTGGACCGACACGAAGGACATCGTCACCAACGTGGCCTACAAGTCCATGTCCTTGTTCTTCGATTGCAAATCCTCGACGGCCAGCGTGACCACCACGGCGGCTCCACGCCGCTCCGGCGTCATCGTGCGAGCTGTCAAGGCAGGCGTCAATTTTGCCAACTCCGACGAATTCGACACCGACGATGTGAATGGCATCAACCCATTGGTTCCCACCGACGGTGCCACCTACACCCTCCAGGGCATAAAAGTGGAGGGCAACCTCCAGCCCGGTGTCTATATCCGCAACGGGAAGAAGTTCGTCGTGAAATAGATGAAGGATGAGAAATCAAGGTTGATGGGTTGAGAAAATGCAATCCGTCGTCACCCTGAACAAAAGAAGGGGAGACTCTGGAAATCCAGGGTCTCCCCTTCGTATGTGTAGAAAGGGGGCTATGGCTGATTTGTTAATTAAAGTTATAAATCGTCACATTTTTAGTGAAAATGCTTGCAGATTCAAATAAAATGGCTAAATTTGCAACGTGTTTTTCATAGTATTAGATTTAAGGTTAACAAAAGGTTGGAGTACAGCGGTACTCCATTTTTTTTTTGCCCCTGATTGATATAAGCTTTTTTAGGTCTGATGGGTCTGATGGGTCTGATGGGTCTGATGGGGTTGATGGGGTTGATGGGGTTGATGGGCTTGTGGGCTTATGGGCTAAAAAATGGAGAACACCTATGGCATTCTCCTATCTTTTATGCTTCTTATGAAGGTGTGCTTCATGAGAAGAGGCTTGCAAGAAAACCCTTGCTTTTCTTCTTGAGCTTTTGATTCTTTCCACCGCTGAAACGGTTGTATAGTTTCCATGCGAAAATGATTCCGTCGAACACGGAGACGCTTGTGGCCATGAGGTTGGCGAAACGATGGGCGGGAAGATTGCTCTTCTCCTTGTGGAACAAACTGTTCCATTGTGTCTTCATAGAACTATTGTCTTGCTGCAACTCCTTGCGCAAGGCTTCTTTTCTCGCCCTGATGTCATCGAGCGACTTGTAAGTAAACGAAGGTTGGTCGGCCATGGCGTCAATTGTTGAGGAAAAGATTGGCTAAAAACCTGACAAGAGGTTTCTCTATCCACTGGCGTCGCTTGACCAAAAGCAGTACAAGCAACATCAGGTAAATTCCAGCGACAAGCAAAAAAGACCACACCATTCCTATGTGATTTCCCAGCCCGTATGCCAAGGCGAAAGACAGATAGGTGAGCATGAGCATGACAAGCAGCAACACCAAAAGCGAGATGGTTGCAACGGTGAGCAGCCTGACCACCTTTTCTATGACATCGAGCTTGACATACTCCGACTGAACGCCGATGTAATGCTTAGCCGATTCCACCAACTGTGCAATGGTCTCAATGTTCTTGTCGCTGGAAATCATAGGTTGATGATTAGTCGATGACTTCTTCTGCGGCGTCCTTGATATCGTCTACCAAGTCTTCCATGTCCTTGCGTGAAACCTTCAGGTTGTGCTTTTTGCAGAAGTCTTGAACAGCATCAGAGATGCGGTTGCGTGTGTCAGTACCTTTGTCAGGAGCCATCAGAACGCCTAAAGCGGCACCGGCGATGGCGCCACCAATGAATGCGCCAATGTAAGTGAGTGATCTCATAATGGTAATTTTTTGAGGTTGAAAAATGTTTGTCTTTTCTCTGTTGCCAGACGATGCGGGCAATTCGATAGCAAATATAAGCATTCTTTTCCATATACGCCAAATTTCTGTATCATTTTTTTAAAAAATGTTTGATTTTGTTCATTTAACAAACTTTATAGGGTTAATGTTGGGTTTTTTATGCGAATTTGCGTAATTTCGCAGTTGAAATAGAATATTGTGTATAATTTATCTTTTAATCAGTTTGACATGAAGAAATTTCTAGTAATTGTTGCTGGGATGGGCATCGTTCTCGCATTCAGCAGTTGCAAATCCAAGGAGAGTGCCTATAGGCAGGCTTACGACAAGGCCAAGGCTCAGGAAGCTGCTATCACGACCGAAAACAATGTCTATGAAGACACCCCCGAGGTGACACCGTTTGTTGACACCCCTTACATTGACAACACCGGTTCTCAAGACCAGAACTATGACAACGTCCCGGTGCGTCAGGAGGATGTCTCCGTGGTCGGTGGCGGTGCTCTTAAGGCATACAGCGTCGTGGTGGGCTCCTTCTCTGTGAAGTCCAATGCCGACGGACTTGTCTCCAGGCTTCGCCAAAGAGGTTATGATGCTCAGTTGGCTTACAACTCCGCCCGCAACATGTATCGTGTGGTGGCCACCACGTACAACGACAAGGGAAGTGCCGTCCAGAGCCGTACAAAGCTGAGGGGCGAATTCCCCGACGCATGGCTTCTGTATTACGGCCGTTGATGAAGTCGTGGCAAGAATCCTCTCAATAGACTACGGCAAGAAAAGAACAGGATTGGCAGTCACCGACCCGCTGCAGCTCATTGCCGGCGGGTTGGCGACTGTTTCTACATCCCAGTTGCTCGACTTCCTTAGGTCTTATTTCCAAAAAGAGGCTGTTGAATGTGTGGTGGTGGGCGAACCCCTGCAGACCAACGGCCAGCCAAGTGAGAACATGGGTCGTGTGAAGGCTTTTGTCGGAAGGTTCAAGAAAGAGTTTCCCGACATCAAAGTCGAGATGTATGACGAACGCTTCACCTCAACCCTTGCCCATCACGCCATGCTTGATGCCGGACTAGGGAGGAAGGCACGTCAGGACAAGGCGCTTGTCGATGAAGTCAGCGCCACCATCATCCTTCAAAGTTTCATGGAGTCGCGAAGGGGTGGTCGCACCCCCACATCAACTTAAAACCAACCACAAAATGATATTACCTATTTATATATATGGGCAAAATGTGCTGAGGAAGGTGGCGAAGGACATTCCCGCCGACTTTCCCGACTTGGAGAAATTCATCTCCGACATGTATGACACGTTGGCCAATTCAGAAGGGATAGGATTGGCAGCGCCTCAAGTAGGAAAAGACATCCGCGTTGTTGTCATCGACCTTGACGTGCTTGGGGAAGACTATCCTGAATACAAGGGGTACCGCAAGGAATTCATCAATCCTCACATCGTGGAGTATGACGACACGGAAAGCGACACCATGGAAGAGGGATGCCTGAGCCTCCCCGGCATCCATGAGAAGGTGACCCGTCCCACGCGCATCAAGGTGACCTACGAGGACATTGAGCGCAACGCCCATGAGGAGTGGGTGGACGGCTATCTCGCCCGCGTGATGCAGCATGAGTTCGACCACCTTGAGGGCAAGGTCTTCGTCGACCGCATCTCTCCTTTCCGCAAAACCATGGTCAAGAGCAAACTCAAGGCGTTGACCCAAGGAAGATACAGTTGCGGCTACCGCACAAAGCCTGTCAGCAGGTAAGTAGCGTCACTCCTCTTTCGACAGGGTATGATGAGACGCCTGTTCATAGCACTCTTCGCACTTCTACCACTCACGTTGTCGGCGCAGTTCAATGTCGATAGACTCATCATGAGTGGCAGGAGTGCATTGTATTATGAGGATTATGTGCTTGCCATACAGCATTTCAACAGGGCCATCATGTCAAAACCCTACCTTTATGAGCCTTGGTTTTATCGCGGGGTTGCCAAATACTACCTTGACGACTTCGTAGGGGCGGAAAGCGACTGCTCTGAAGCCATCAAACTCAATCCCTACATCACAGGGATGTATGAGTTGCGCGGACTATGCCGCATCAGGGTCAAAAGGTATGAGGACGCCATCGCCGACTACGACAGGGCGTTGCGAGACGAACCGTCGTCCCAGAATTTCTGGGTCAACCGCATGCTATGCAGGGTGGAGCTCAAAGACTATGAGCAAGCCCAGCTCGACCTCGACACCATCATACAGAAATGGAGCACCTTTGCCAGGGCATACTCCATCAAGGCCGGCATCAGTCTCATACAGAAAGACACGCTGGAGGCAGCCAAATGGCTTGACCGCGTGAACGAGCTAGACCCCTACGACTGGGAGGCGTGGCTCACCAGGGCCAACATCAGCCTCTCGAGAAAACAGTGGCTCGACGCCGACAAGCAACTCTCTGAAGTCATCCACCTGAAGCCCAAAATGGTGGGATGCTATCTCAACAGGGCGTTGGTGCGTCTCAATGTGAACAACCTCCGTGGTGCGATGGCCGACTATGACGCGGCATTGGACATAGACCCGGACAATTTCATGGCTCATTACAACAGGGGCATCCTCCGTGTGCAGGTGGGAGATGACAACCGTGCCATCGATGATTTCGACTTCATCGTGAAGATGGAGCCGAACAACATCATGGCCCTTTACAACCGGGCTGTCCTGCTGCACAAGACGGGAAACCTAAGAAGGGCCATACAGGACTACTCCAAGATCATCGACCAGTATCCCAACTTCTGGGTGGGTTTGAATGCAAGGGCCGAATGTTATAGAAGGCTTGGCATGACCAACCTGGCGGAGATGGACGAGTTTCGCATCTTCAAGGCGCAGATGGAGAAGCATGTGGGTGTCCAGCCACGATGGTCAAGGGCTCAGGTGGTGCAGACCAGGAAGCGCAGCGAGATAGACTTTTCGAAATACAACCAGATTGTCGTGGAGGACGAGGAGGAGGAGCTGCCTGCCATCGCCGAGCAAGAATATGCCAGCGTCTACAGGGGCAAGGTGCAGAACCGCAAGGTGGAGATGGAGAACATGCCCATGTACCACCTCTCTTTCATCCGTTACAACAATGTGCTCAAACCCTTCCAAGTCTTCGACGCCTCTGTGGAAAGCTTCAACCAGAAGACAAGGCCCTTGCACACCCTCTATGTCAACTGCAACCCCAACTCGCTCACAGAGCAGCAGTCGAAAGTCGTCTTCGCCGCCGCCGACACCTTGTCGACCGACCTCCTCGCCACCACCGACGTTCAAATACAGAAAAACCTTCTGCTGCAAAGGGCGGTGGCTTATGCCGTGGTGCAAAACTACGGAGATGCCATCGACGACCTCAACACTGTTTTGGAAATCGACCCCGGAATGGCCCTTGCCTATTGGCAAAGAGGTGCCTGCTCTGCCATGCAGAATGAGTTCAATGCCACTCAAGGCATCGACTCGCAAATCAAGACCGCCAGCGCGCTCTACGACCTTGACAAGGCCGTGAGCCTCATGCCCGACAACCCCTTCGTCTATTACGACCGTGGCAACATCCGGCTCGCGGCACAGGAATACCAAGAAGCCATCGATGACTACACACGGTGTCTTGAACTGAACGCCAACGTGGCTGAGGCTTACTACAACCGGGGACTTGCAAGGGTGAAGGCCGGTCAGCAGGAGGAGGGAGTGGCCGACCTCGGCAAGGCGGGAGAATTGGGACTTTACAGCGCTTATGGCATGATTAAGAAGCACTCCAAGTAAAGACACAAAGGGCACCTGCTCCCGCTTGTCACCACTGGCATCCACCCATATCCACCTGCATCCACCCATATCCACCTGCATCCATCTAAAACCACCTCCATCCATCTAAAACCACCCATGTCCACCTAAGGCCACCCGCCCTTGCCTGGAATTGCCAGAAACCACCCGTGCCCGCTTGGGAAAAAACAATTCAAGTGTTTTTTTCTTTGTGGTGAGCAAATTATTCATTACCTTTGCCGCAATTTCACAAATATCCGTAAATTTGTCATGATTAAAATCACTTTTCCCGACGGCACCGTGCGTGAATACGAGCAGGGTGTCACCGGTCTTCAAATCGCAGAGAGCATTTCGCCGGCTCTCGCCCGCAACGTTGTATCTTGCGGTGTCAATGGCGTAACGGTGGAACTCAACCGTCCCATCCTTAGTGACTCAACCATCGCCCTCTACAAGTTTGAGGACGAGGAGGGCAAGCACACCTTCTGGCACACCAGCGCCCACCTCCTCGCCGAGGCGTTGAAGGAACTATACCCTGGCATTCAGTTCGGTTTCGGACCGGCCATAGAGAACGGCTTCTTCTACGACGTGGTGCTCAAGGACGGCAAAACCATCTCAGAGGCCGACTTCCCCATGATCGAGGCAAAGATGATGGAACTAGCGAAGAAGAACGAGCCTGTGGTGCGCAGGGAAATCTCCAAGGCCGATGCCTTGGCAGAGTTCAAGGCCGACGGCCAGGATTTCAAATGCGAGCATATCGACCTTGACCTGGAGGATGGCACCATCACCACCTACACCCAGGGAGCCTTCACCGACCTTTGCAGCGGCCCGCACCTGATGAGTACTGGCCTCATCAAGGCATTGAAGATCACCAGCACCTCCGGATGCTTCTGGCGTGGTGACGCCAACCGTGAGGACATGACTCGCATCTATGGCATCTCTTTCCCCAAGAAAAAGATGCTCGACGAATACCTCGTCATGCTCGAGGAGGCCAAGAAGCGCGACCACCGCAGGATTGGCAAGGAGATGGAGTTGTTTATGTTCTCCGAGCGAGTGGGCAAGGGCCTTCCCATCTGGCTTCCCAAAGGCACGGAATTGAGGCTTCGCCTGCAGGACATGCTTCGTGGCATACAGAAGCGTTTCGGCTATCAGGAGGTCATCACTCCGCATATTGGAGGCAAGAACCTCTATGTCACTTCCGGGCACTATGCACATTATGGAAAGGACTCCTTCCAACCCATCCACACCCCAGAGGAGGACGAGGAGTACATGCTCAAGCCCATGAACTGCCCTCACCACTGCGAGGTGTTTGCCAACAAGCCGCGTTCCTACAAGGACCTGCCGCTGCGCATCGCTGAATTCGGCACCGTCTATCGTTACGAGAAGAGTGGTGAGTTGCATGGATTCACTCGTGTGCGCTCCTTCACCCAGGACGATGCCCACATCTTCTGTCGTCCCGAACAGGTGAAAGGCGAGTTCCTCCGCGTGATGGACATCATACAGGCTGTTTTCAAGATTTTCAATTTCGATAACGTAGAGGCCCAGATATCCCTTCGCGACCCGAAGGACACGGAGAAATACATCGGTTCCGACGAGGTGTGGGCAGAGAGCGAGCAAGCCATCATCGATGCGTGCAAGGAGAAAGGCCTTGATGCGAAGGTGGAGTATGGCGAGGCTGCTTTCTATGGTCCCAAACTCGACTTCATGGTGAAAGACGCCATCGGGCGCCGCTGGCAGTTGGGCACCATCCAGGTGGATTACAACCTTCCGCAGCGCTTCAAGTTGGAATACATTGCCGAGGACAATTCCAGGCAGACTCCCGTGATGGTGCACAGGGCACCCTTCGGTTCCATGGAGCGTTTCACCGCCGTGCTTATCGAGCACACCGCAGGGCATTTCCCACTGTGGCTCATCCCCGACCAGGTGGCCGTGCTCCCCATTTCGGAGAAGTTCAACGACTACGCCCGCAAGGTGGCCGCCTATTTCGATGAACAAGGCGTGCGTGCCGTGGTAGACGACCGCAATGAGAAGATAGGTCGCAAGATACGCGACAACGAACTCAGCCGCGTTCCCTACATGGTCATCGTGGGTGAGAAGGAGGCCGCCGACGGTTTGGTGTCCATGCGCAAGCAAGGTGGCGGTGAGCAAGCCACCATGTCCATGGAGGAGTTTGCTGCTCGCATCAATGCCGAGGTGGCAGAGATGCTGGAGGCCACCAACATCAAGCCTCAAGACTAAACAAGCAGATAGTCATCAAATATGATGTCCTTGCGGTCTGGTTCTTGTATAAGATAACATCCAGAACCGCAAGGACATCTTCAATTTCCAATAATTTACTCATTCTTCGCAAGTAGGATGTCCAATTTGTTGTATCAACTTTTAATCAAAGACCCCACCCCAGCCCCTCCCCTCGAGGGGAGGGGATATGCGCACCGCCCTTTTGCTCCCTGTCCACTTTTTCAAGTGGACTCAATAATAAATAATTAACTCAATCTTCGCAAGTAGGATGTCCAATTTGTTGTAACAACTTTTAATCAAAGACCCCACCCCAGCCCCTTTGCGGTCAGGCACAAGACCTGACCCTACAGGAGAGGGGATATGCGCACCGCCTGTTGGACAAAACTTCTTGGCATAGAAAGCGAAACGGCATAGAAAGCGAAATGGAATCTTTATGAAAGAACAGGTTGCAAATTGGACACCTTACGTCGCAAGTAAGGGCTAGTGATCATACGTCCCTTTAACTCCTCTTTAACTCCCTTTTAACTCCCTTTTAACTCCAGAAAGTTGAGCGAAAACGAAACTTGGATTTTCAATTTTCAATCTTCAATCCTCAATCTTCAATTTTCAATTTTCAATCTTCAGTGCCTTTTCCTCCACACCCAGTGCCAAAGTCGGAAATAGGGTTCCCACAGGCATTCCGAGGGGAAATAGAAGATGAGGCGCAGGTCTCTCCATAAAACCTTGATGTTATGTCGCAACGCCGTCTTCTGTTCGCCACCCAATGTGCGGTCGTCGAATTTCCCGAAATTTCCACCTTCCAGGATTTCATTGAGGAACAATTTCCCGATTCTCTTGTTGGGCTGGCAAAGGAGTTTCTCCTCAGGGAGCCCCAGCACGTCGTGCAGCACCCACATCATCGCCCCCGCCATTTTCAGCAGTCCCAACCGGCGTAGTTCGTTTTCGTCAGGCTTGGGAGCATCTGAAGGGTATTTGTTCAGCAGGTGGTAGTAGTCCACCACATGGCGCAGTCCCACTCCCTCCCTGACAAGATGGTTGTAGACATGCGTGAGCAAGAAAACAGCATTGAAAACAGGTGTGGGTGTGCAGAATCCCCATTCCTCTTTTTTGTTGGAGAAACATTCTTCGCCATGGTCCTCGAACCAACGTTGCAGTCGCTTGTTGTAGAAAGGGTTGCTCAACCATGCCGGACGGTAGTGCACCTCTATGGGAACCTTTTCAGTGCTGATGAACTCGATATGGTGATAAACGCGTTTCATGCCAGGCAGGACAGAGTCGATGTAGGCGATGACTTTCTTGTCGCCACCTTCCACCCAGATGTCGATGTCGCCAGGGGTGCGCATGTATGGGGTGGGGTAGAGGAGGGCGTTGCCCTGGCCCTTCAGCAGACAGGAGCGGAAGCCCTCGTGGAAGAAATTCTTCCACACCCATGCCGCTTTCTTGTAAACCTTCATGTTGTCCTTCTCTGTTTTCTTTTTCCGCGCCATCCATCTGAGTACACTCGTCTCAGACAACTTCATGCCGCCGGTGCGGTCAAGGCGGTCGATGCCTTCCCAAAAAGTCACTTCAACCGTCTGGTGACGTGCGAACATATACAAGTCGTCCCAGTCGATGCTTTCCACCCCTGCAGGCGGGGCCGCGCTTTCGTCCAGGCAATAGCGTAGAAATTGCAAATAGAGCTGATTCTTATCCATACTGCATGCAAAGATAGTGCAAGCCGAATACAAAACAAAACAAAAAAGCATTTTTTTGCTTTGCATCGTTGAGGCGTCGCCTATCCTCGCTCGCAGGTCAGAGTGTTGCTTGCCAGGCGGAAAATTAAAAGCAAAAGACGAGTTTTTTGCTTTATGGTTCCCATGGTTCCTATGTCTCCTATGCCTCCTATGGTTTTTATGTCTCCTATGTTTTTTATGTCTCCTATTGCTTCATGATGTTTATTTATTAGTTGATAATTATCAATTAAAAACATTCAAAAGTGTTAATTATACCTTATTTCGTGGAAATTATTAACTTAATTGTGTTAATTCTATGATTTTTCATCTATCTTTGCAATATGAAGAAGAAGACGATATGGGCAGTGTCCACCATAATGGGCCTTTCTTTTCTCGCTTTGCTTTTCCTTCAGTTGAAATACATCGACGAGATGGTGAGCATGAAGAAAGACCAGTTCGACGAGTCGGTTACTCGCTCGCTCGACCAGGTGTCGCGCAATCTCGAGTTGAATGAGACGTTGCGTTTCTTGGAGAGCGATGTCAGTAGTAGCAAGCGCAAGCGCATGTCGAGCGACACCGCCGTGGTGAGCGCCGTGGGCGACATCGTCCCCGGAAGCAGCAGTTATAATTCTTTTGAGTCGAAGGTGAACGAGCACAAACCAGGGGAGATACCTAAGTTCATCATCCTCAGAAGCGACAAGAACACCCTGTCGAAGTCGAACAAGTCGATGCAGGAGATAGTTCGCAACCGTTATGTCTATCAGAAGGCCCTTCTCGACCAGGTGGTGATGAGCATCCTCTATTCCGCTTCGGAAAAGCCATTGGAGGAAAGGGTGAATTTCCGCCTTCTCGACCAGGAACTCAAGGTGGAGTTGAAAAACAATGGCATCGACATCCCCTTCCACTTCACCGTGGAAACGCAGGAGGGCAAGGAGGTGTATCGCTGCTCCGACTACGACGAAGAGGGCGAAGAGTACACCTATTCCCAGGTGCTCTATCGCAACGACCCGGCCAACAAGACGGGGATTGTCAAGATACATTTCCCGTTGATGAACAAATACATCTTCTCCAGCATCCGTTTCATGATACCCTCCATCATGTTCACCGTCATCTTGCTGGTCACCTTCATCTTCACCATTGTCGTCATCTTCAGGCAGAAGAAGTACTCAGAGATCAAGAACGACTTCATCAACAATATGACACATGAGTTGAAGACCCCTATCTCAAGCATCTCCCTCGCCTCTCAGATGCTCAACGACGAGTCGCTCACGAAGAGTCCGGCCATGATGCAACACATAGGCACGGCCATCCAGGAAGAGTCGAAGCGTCTGAAATTCCTGGTCGACAGGGTGCTTCAGATGTCGATGTTCGACAAGCACGACGCCATCTTCAAGAAGAAGAATCTCGACCTCAACGAGATGATGGAGAACGTGGCGCATACGTTCACCCTTCGTGTGGAGCACACCGGAGGGAAAATCATGACAGAAGTGGGTGCTGTCGACTCCACCATCTGTGTTGACGAAACGCATTTCTCCAATGTCATCTTCAATCTGCTGGACAACGCCATCAAATACAAGAAGCCCGACCAGCCAGTCAACCTTGTGCTGCGTACTTGGAACAAGGACGACCGCATATTCATGTCGGTGCAGGATGACGGCATAGGCATCAAGAAGGAGAATGTCAAGAAGATATTCGACAAGTTCTACCGTGTCCACACCGGCAACCTTCACAACGTGAAAGGCTTCGGCTTGGGTCTCGCCTACGTGAAGAACATCGTGGAGTTGCACAAGGGCGACATCAAGGTGGAAAGCGAATATGGAAAAGGTACAAAATTCACGATATCATTACCAATCATCAAAGAATAAGCTATATGGAAGAAAAACTGAAAATTTTGTTGTGCGAAGACGAGGAGAACCTCGGCATGTTGCTTCGCGAGTATCTCCAGGCAAAGGGATATATGGCTGAACTATGTCTCGATGGAGAGGCTGGATACAGGGAGTTTCTGAAAAACAAGTTCGACATCTGCGTCCTCGACGTGATGATGCCCAAGAAGGATGGTTTCACCCTGGCACAGGAAATACGTCAGGCCAATGCGGAAATCCCCATCATTTTCCTCACGGCAAGGCAGTTGAAGGACGACATCTTGGAAGGGTTCAAGATTGGCGCCGACGACTACATCACCAAACCCTTCTCGATGGAGGAACTCGTGTTCCGTATCGAAGCCATTCTCAGGCGTGTGCGGGGCAAGAAGAACAAGGAGTCCACACTCTATCACATCGGACAGTTCATCTTCGACACCCAGAAGCAACTGCTCACCATCGGTGAGAAGCAGACCAAGCTCACCACCAAGGAGAACGAGCTCCTCGCCTTGCTCTGTGCCCACGCCAATGAGATTCTCCAGCGCGACTTCGCCCTGAAGACCATCTGGATTGACGACAACTATTTCAACGCACGTTCCATGGATGTCTACATCACCAAGTTGCGCAAGCATCTCAAGGATGACCCGCAAATCGAAATCATCAACATCCACGGAAAGGGTTACAAACTCATCACACCCGAGGAGGAATAAAAGTAATAACGGTGTGCTAAAAAGGGGAGCTAAAGTGGACATATGTCACTTTAACTCCCCTTTAACTTCCTTATAACTCCTATAACTCCTATAACTCCTATAACTTCTATAACTCCTATAACTTCTATAACTTCTAATACTTGCTGTCTTTTTTCTTCTTTGCCACATACAACACAGCGCCTGCCACCACGGCCAGCAGGCAGAGTAACAGATACCAGTTGCGGTTGTTCATTCCTGTTGGGTAGCCAACGACAATCATGACGCATCCCAGCAAAAACAAGGGCAAACCAAGGCGGAAAACATATCTCTTTAGCTTCATATTTCTACATTTGGATGCAAAAATAGCAAAAATATTTTGTCAGGTGAAGAAAAAGCAGTAATTTTGCACCGCATTTTTGCAAAACAACATTTTATCATTAATTTTTAGTATGAATCAATACGAAACCGTTTTCATTTTAACTCCCGTTTTGTCTGATGATCAGATGAAGGAAACGGTCGCTAAATTCAAGAAAATCCTTACCGACAAAGGTGCGGAAATAGTGAATGAAGAGGCCTGGGGAAGACTGAAACTGGCTTATCCTATCCAGAAGAAATCGTCAGGTTTCTATGTGCTGATTGAGTTCAAGGCTGAGCCAGATGTGATCAAGACGCTCGAGACCGGCTATCGCCGCGAAGAGAAAGTCATTCGTTTTATGACTGTCAAACTCGACAAGTATGCTGCACAGTATGCTGAGAAGAGACGTATTAAATTAGGTAAAAAAGAGGAGGCTTAAACAATGGCAGAGAAAGACACTGAAATCCGCTATCTGACCCCACCGTCAGTCGACACCAAGAAGAAGAAGTATTGCCGTTTCAAGAAGAGCGGCATCAAGTATATCGACTACAAGGATCCTGAGTTCCTCAAGAAGTTCCTCAACGAGCAGGGCAAGATTCTTCCCCGCCGCATCACCGGAACATCCCTCAAGTATCAGCGCCGTGTGGCCACTGCCATCAAGCGTGCACGCCAGATTGCTCTGCTTCCTTATGTAACCGATTTGATGAAATAAAATAAGGAGGATACAGGTATGAAGATTATACTGAAGGAAGACATCATCGGTCTGGGATACAAGAATGAAATCGTGGATGTGAAGCCCGGCTACGGCCGCAACTACCTCATCCCGCAGAAGAAAGGCATCATCGCTTCACCATCAGCTATCAAGCAGTTGGAGGAAGCCATGCGCCAGCAGGCTCATAAAATCGAGGCTCAGAGAGCTGCCGCCCAAAAACGTGCCGACCAGTTGGAAGGCGTCGTGGTGGAAGTGGCCGCCAAGGTCAGCACCACTGGTGTGCTTTATGGCTCTGTGAACAAGAACACTGTCGCCGAGGAATTGGCCAAGAAGGGCATCGAGGTCGACCGCAAGATCATCACCATGCACGACATCAAGAGCGTGGGTGAATATGAGGCCACCATCCATTTCTACAAGGGCGTGGAGGTGAAACTCCCTGTCAAGGTTGTGGCAGAGAACAAGGAGGAAGCTGCTCCTGTGGTTGAAGAGAAGCCTGTCGAGGATGTGGCTCCCGTCGAGGAGACCCAGGAAATGATCGACGAGAAGGAAGTTCTCGAGGATATCGCTTCTGCAGAATAAAATTGTTCGCAAAGGTCATCCTGGAAAAGGGATGAGCCAATATGCTGCGAGTGAAGAGACATAATGGTCGCTTCACTCGCTGTTTTTTTTGTGGGCTGATGGGTCTGATGGGTCTGATGGGTCTGATGGGTCTGATGGGGCTAATGGGTCTGATGGGTCTAATGGGACTGATGGGCTGATGGGACTGATGGGGCTGATGGGTTTGATGGGATTTATGGGGATGATGGGATTTATGGGGATGATGGACTGATGGGTCTGATGGGTCTGATGGGATTTATGGGACTGATGCTCCCATTGCTTTTGACCTAAGTCAATAATTATTCGTTTTTATGCAAAAAACATTCGTTTTTCTTTGTTGTGTGCGCACACGGTATTACCTTTGCATCGTCAAAACAAAAGTAGGACATTAAAATTGCATAAAGGTATGGATATTTTCATCATGGCCGTTCGCATTCTTGGCGTGATGGCAGAAATCAAGGAAAAGACTCATAAAGTATTTGGATAATAATTAAAAAGATAAGAGGTAAGGATTGTTTTTCATAAGATCAAAGGTTGACTAGCGACTGCGACACGATGTGTGCCGCAGTCGTTTTTTTGTTATTAGCAGGATGTGAATGGCCTTGCAAGACAAAAATTCATCTCTCTTTGCATTTGTTTTGTTTTTTTTCATTACCTTTGCGGTGCTAATTCGGTCATTGACGAAAAACAACGAAAAATAGACGAAAACAACGCAGATATGAAACAATTGGATTGGGCAAACCTGTCGTTTGGCTATATGCCTACCGACTACAATGTGCGGTGCTACTACCGCGATGGAAAATGGGGCGAAATAGAGATTTGCTCCGACGAGTATCTGAAACTTCATATGGCAGCCACCAGCCTCCACTATGGTCAAGAGGCTTTCGAGGGACTCAAGGCCTATCGCTGCCCCGACGGG
Source organism: Prevotella sp. (assembly GCA_017524385.1). Taxonomy (GTDB): domain Bacteria; phylum Bacteroidota; class Bacteroidia; order Bacteroidales; family Bacteroidaceae; genus Prevotella. The sequence continues at coordinate 1,325 of JAFWSS010000070.1, read as the reverse complement.
AAAGTCAGGGTCTTCCGTATGGACGAGAATGCCGCCCGTTTGCAGAGCACTTGCAGAGGCATCATGATGCCAGAGGTGCCCACCTCTCTCTTCGAGGAGATGGTGACCAAGGTGGTGAGGCTCAACCAGGAGTACATCCCCACTTATGAGAGCGGAGCCACGCTCTACATCAGGCCGCTGCTCATCGGTACCTCCGCACAAGTCGGTGTGCATCCCGCAAGCGAATACCTCTTCCTCATCTTCGTCACACCGGTGGGACCGTACTTCAAGGGAGGATTCTCCACCAATCCCTACGTCATCATCCGCGACTACGACCGTTCGGCACCTCTTGGCACGGGTAAATACAAGGTGGGTGGCAACTATGCCGCTTCCCTCTTCGCCAACAACCTGGCCCATAAGAAAGGTTATGCTTGCGAGTTCTACCTCGACGCAAAGGAGAAGAAATACATGGACGAATGTGGAGCCGCCAATTTCTTCGGCATCAAGGACAACACCTATGTCACACCGAAGTCAACCTCCATCCTGCCCAGCATCACCAACAAGAGCCTTATGCAACTGGCTGAAGACCTGGGTATGAAGGTGGAGCGCAGGCCCATCCCCGAGGAAGAACTGTCCACCTTCGAGGAAGCCGGTGCATGTGGTACGGCAGCTGTCATCAGCCCCATCTCCTATATCGACGACCTCGACACCGGCGTGCGCTATGAGTTTGGCGACAAGCCAGGCCCCATCTCCAAAAAGTTGTACGACACCCTCCGCGGCATCCAGTATGGCACCATCGAGGACAAGCATGGGTGGACCACGGTGGTCATCGAGTAACACGCTTCGGGTAATAAAACCCTCCTTATTATTATATATAAGGTGGGTTTTATCACCGATATGAATCAGGCCATAAGCAATGGGAAAGGGAAAATTGGCGAAATTCGCCGATATGGAAAGGTATGAGAACGTATTCCAATACCCTTATTCTGTAGTGGAGCACGTCCCTTTCGATATGAAGGGACGGTGGCACGAGGAATATTTCCACAACGACAACCCTATCGTCCTTGAATTGGGATGTGGCACGGGGGAGTACACGGTGGGACTTGCCAGGATGTTTCCCGACATCAATTTCATCGGTGTGGACATCAAGGGTGCGCGCATGTGGACGGGTGCCACCCAGGCGTTGAACGAGCATTTGGCCAACGTGGCCTTCCTCAGGACCAACATCGAGGTCATCGAGCGCTTCTTCTCCCCAGGTGAGGTGAAAGAGATATGGCTCACCTTCAGTGACCCGCAGATGAAGAATCCTCGCAAGCGCCTTTCCAGCACAACCTTCCTGGAGCGGT
>JAFWSS010000004.1 GCA_017524385.1 Prevotella sp. | reverse complement strand
GGCGAGCTTGCTCGGGAATCTGAGGATGAGTGAAAAATATGCGCCAAAGAAAGTTACGATTAAGCGAGAGGAAAGCCAAATGTATTTGAGCTTGCCCGAGCGTGAGTAACTTCGGCTATGCCAAAGTTACGATTAAGCGAGAGGAAAGCCAAATGTATTTGAGCTTGCCCGAGCGTGAGTAACTTCGGCTATGCCAAACATAAAAGACTATACAACACCTACAAGAATGATAGTAACAGATAATTTTGATTACCTACTTAGTTCAAATTACGTTTTTATATTCCGTCAAGGTGGCGCTGCACAATGGGGGGGAACTCCTCCCAATGGGCATCAATCATGACAAGGAGGAAAAGGCCCTCGAATGCAAGATGAAAAACACAAAAGCAACCATTTAGTTGACAAATGAAAAAAAATAGCCAAAAAGTTTGTCAGTTTGAAAGAAAACGAATACCTTTGCCGCCGAAATGAATTTTTAATACAACGAATTATGGCAAGAGCAACATTCTTCTGGTGGTGGCGTGACTCAAGATTCAAAAGATCGTGAGAAGATAGCCACGTGCCTGAAAAGTTGCTTTGGGAGATATGGAGAGGCTTGTCGTTCTTGCGGCAAGCCTCTCACTTTTTTTCATGCATTCATTCACAAAACCAAATAAGACAATGGGGAAATATCAAGTCAACAAAGACGGTTTCTACGGAGAGTTCGGTGGGGCATACGTTCCTGAAATCCTCTACAAGTGCGTACACGACCTTCAGGAAGCATACCTCCCGATCATCGAGTCGGAGGAGTTCAAGTCTGCCTACCACGCCTTGCTGAAAGACTATGTGGGGCGCCCCTCACCTCTCTATTTCGCCCAACGCATGAGCGAGCGCTACGGCTGCCGGTTGTACCTGAAGCGTGAGGACCTCAACCACACGGGGGCGCACAAGATCAACAACACCATCGGACAAATCCTCTTGGCCAAGCAGATGGGCAAGACACGCATCATCGCCGAGACGGGCGCCGGGCAGCACGGAGTGGCCACTGCAACGGTGTGTGCGCTGATGGGCATGCAATGCGAGGTGTTCATGGGTGCCACCGACGTGGAGCGCCAGCACACCAACGTGGAACGCATGAAGATGCTCGGCGCTGAGGTGCATCCCGTCAGGACGGGCAACATGACACTCAGCGACGCCTGTTCGGAAGCCATACGAGACTGGTGCTGCCATCCGCAGGACACCTTCTACATCGTAGGGTCGACCATGGGACCACACCCATACCCCGACCTCGTGGCAAGGATGCAGAGCGTCATCTCTGAGGAAATCAAATGGCAGTTGCAGGAGAAGATCGGCCGCGACCATCCCGACTACCTCATCGCATGCATAGGAGGCGGCAGCAACGCCGCTGGCACCATCTACCACTACATGGACGACGAACGGGTGAGAATCGTGCTGGCTGAGGCAGGAGGACACGGCTGGGACACCGACCACACCGCAGCCACCATCCACAGAGGAAGCATAGGCATACTACACGGCGCAAAGATGCTGGTGATGCAGGACGGCGACGGACAGATAGAGGAAGCCTTCACCATCTCGGCAGGCCTCGACTACCCCGGCGTGGGACCCATGCACTGCAACATGGCGAAGCAAGGCAGGACACAGGTGCTGAGCATCAACGACGACGAGGCCATCCATGGTGGTTACGAACTGACTCGCATGGAGGGCATCATCCCCGCGATAGAGTCCGCCCACGCCATCGCTGCACTGAAGAAACTGACATTCCAACCCGACGACGTCGTCGTGCTCACCGTCAGCGGACGCGGCGACAAGGATGTGGAAACCTATTTGAAAAACAAACAAATGGCAAAAGAATATGGAAACTTCTAAATACATCTTTACAACATCAAGCAAAACCATCCTCGGCGACCTCCACACTCCGGTGAGCGTATACATGCGGCTGCGCGACCTCTTCCCGCAGAGTGCGCTGATGGAAAGTTCCGACTACCACGACAGCAACAACTCTCGCTCGTTCATAGGCATCAACCCCGTAGCAAACGTGGCCATAGGACACGGCAAGGCAACCGTCACATACCCTGATGGCAGAACAAGACAGCACGAAGTGGACAAAACCTACACTTCAGACAAGGCCATCCACGAACTTATCGACCGCATCGAGGTGAAGGGCGACGACGCCGGCGTGAGCGGTCTCTTCGGATATACCAGTTTCAACGCCGTGCGCTATTTCGAAGACATCGACGTGAAGGACGAGACACAGGAGAAGAACGACGCACCCGACATGCTCTACATCCTCTACCAAGTGGTCATCGTCTTCGACCATCACAACAACACCCTGAAGGTGGTGACGCTGAACAACGCCGATGGAACGGCTCCCGTGCGACCGTTCCTACAGACTGGCGACGTGCTGCGCTTGATGAACAAGGCCAACGTACAGGCGTATGACTTCCATCCCGTGGACGACGTGTCGAGCACACTCACCGATGAGGAGCACAAAGCCAACATCCGACGCGGCATAAAGCACTGCAAGCGGGGCGACGTCTTCCAAATCGTACTCAGCAGAAGGTTCATCCAGAAATACGAGGGCGACGACTTCAAACTCTACCGCGCCTTGCGAAGCATCAATCCCTCGCCCTACCTCTTCTACTTCGACTTCGGCGGCTTCCGCATCTTCGGGTCCTCGCCAGAGACCCACTGCCGCATAGAAGGACGGAAGGCATACATCGACCCCATCGCCGGAACAACAAAAAGGACGGGCGACGCAGAAGCCGACAGAAAGGGAGCGGAATACCTGCGCAACGACGAGAAGGAGAACGCCGAACACGTGATGCTCGTCGACCTCGCTCGCAACGACCTGAGCCGCAACTGTCACGACGTGAAGGTGGACTTCTACAAAGACCTGCAGTACTACAGCCACGTCATCCATCTCGTCTCGAGGGTCAGCGGCGAACTCGACGAGGGGGCCGACACCATCAAGGCTTTCATAGACACCTTCCCCGCAGGGACGCTATCCGGTGCACCCAAGGTGCGCGCCATGCAACTCATCTCCGACTACGAGCCACACAACCGCGGCGCATACGGCGGCTGCATTGGCATCATCGGACTCGATGGCTCGCTCAACCAAGCCATCACCATACGCACCTTCGTCGCACGAAACGGTGAACTGTGGTTCCAGGCCGGCGGTGGCATCGTGGCCAAAAGCAACGAGGAGTACGAACTACAGGAAGTGAACAACAAACTCGGCGCACTGCGCCGTGCGATATTCATGGCAGAAAAATTATAAGGATATGAAAATAGTAATCATCGACAATTACGACTCTTTCACCTACAACCTGAGTCACATGGTGAAGGAACTGGGCGCCACGGTCACCGTGCTGCGCAACGACCAGTTCGAACTCCCCGACCTGGAGGAATATGACAAAATCATTCTCTCGCCAGGTCCAGGCATCCCTTCCGAGGCAGGACTGCTGACAGACGTCATACGCCACTATGCCGGCAAGAAACCCATCCTGGGAGTGTGTCTGGGCCACCAAGCCATCGGCGAGGTCTTCGGAGCACGGCTGGAAAACCTCTCCGACGTGTTCCACGGCGTGGCTACACCCTGCCACATCTCCGACCACACGGGAATCCTCGCCAGACTTCCCGATACCATCACCGTGGGGCGCTACCACTCCTGGGTCGTAGCCCAAGAAGGCTTCCCCGCCTGTCTCGCCGTCACCGCACTGAGCGACGAGGGTCAGGTAATGGCCCTCCGCCATCGCCACCACGACATCTATGGCATACAGTTCCACCCTGAGTCCGTCCTCACCCCAAACGGGAAAGACATCATCAAAAACTTCATCACTGAGTAGGTTGCGAAGTTTGAGAAGATAGAGAAGTTAGACGAAGATTGAGAAGTTAGAGAAGTTAACGAAGTTATCGCTTCGCTCGAAGTTAAAGACAATAGTACAAGGTTGAACATATAATTGCCATATAATTAGCCATAAATTTTCCAAAAATTGGATGTATACAACCATAACGATGACAATTAATGATTAATTCATGATTAATTCGTGATAATTCGTGTTTATAAAAGACAAAGACAATTCATGATTAATTCGTGATAATTCGTGTAAAAAAAAAGAATTCAAACAAAACTGTTACCCATGAAAGAAATATTAGCAAAACTCCTCAACCACGAGGAGCTCTCCCGTGAGGAGATGAAAACAATCCTGATAGGAATCACCCACAGCGAGTATCCCAACGAACAAATCACCGCCTTGCTCACCTGCCTGCAGATGCGCGGAGTGACAGTAGACGAACTCCTCGGCTTCCGCGACGGCATACTGGAGACCGGCGTGCCCGCCATCCTGCAGTCTGACCGCTACATCGACGTGGTTGGCACAGGAGGCGACCGCAAGAACACCTTCAACATCTCAACCACCGCTTGTTTCGTCATTGCTGGAGCAGGATACAAGGTGGCGAAGCACGGCAACTATGCCGCAACGTCGGTCAGCGGTGCGTCGAATGTCATACAGCACCATGGCATCCGATTCACCGATGACATCGACCGCCTCAACCGTTCGCTCAACGAGGCCGGCATCGTCTATCTACACGCACAGCTCTTCGCCAAGGCGATGAAGTTCGTCGGTCCCATACGCAAGGCCCTCCCCTTCCCCACCATCTTCAACCTCCTCGGACCCATCGTCAATCCATCCCGTCCACAATGCCAACTGCTGGGTGTCGCCAACCTCGACCAGATGCGACTCTACAACAGCGTTTATCAGAAAATAGGCATCGACTACGGCATAGTCAATTCCATCGACGGCTACGACGAAATCTCACTCACCGGCGACTTCAAGGTGACTACAAAAGACTACGAACGCATCTTCAAACCGCAGGACTTGGGCTTCGACATCGCAAAACCCGAGGAACTCGTCGGAGGCGCCACTGAAGAGGAGGCCGCACAAATCTTCGATGCCGTGCTGGAGAACCGTGCCCTGCCCGCACAGAAAAACATCGTACTGGCCAACGCCGCCTTCGGCATACAGGTGCTGGAGAAAGGGAAGAAGGACATCGAGGAATGCATCGCCATCGCACGCGAGAGCATCGACAGCGGCAGTGCCCTGAACACCTTCAAGAAATTCGTCGAACTCAATTCCTGACACCCATGCACGACATCTTGCAAGAAATCATCGCCCATAAGGAGAAGGAGTTGGAAGTGGTCTACGCCAAGAAGCCTTCCCTACGCGAAGCATTACTCAATAGCGAGACGGGCATCATAGCGGAGTTCAAGCGCCGCTCACCCTCGAAAGGATGGATCAAGGAGGAAGGTCGAGCCGACATCATACCGCTCAGTTATCAGCAGAACGGGGCGGCAGCACTTTCCATCCTCACCGATGCGCATTTCTTCGGGGGTTCCGACGACTTCATCCGTAAGGCACGGAGTTCCGGCGTCACCATTCCCGTGCTTTACAAGAATTTCGTCATCGACGAGGCACAATTATACGCAGCCGCCCTCTGCGGTGCCTCGGCGGTGCTGCTCATCGCCGCCTGCCTGACAAAGGCGAGATGCAAGGAACTCATTGCCAAGGCCCACGACCTGGGATTGGAGGTGCTGCTGGAGATGCACGCGGAACACGAACTGGAATATGCGGCGTTGGAGCCCGACCTCTGCGGTATCAACAACCGCAACCTAGGGTCGTTTGTAACGGATGTAGAAAACAGCTTCCACCTTGTGGAGCGACTGCCGAAAGATGCCGTGAAGGTCAGCGAGAGCGGCATCTCCGATCCCGCCACCGTCAAGGCACTGCGCGCCGCCGGATTCCGTGGCTTCCTCATCGGTGAAAACTTCATGAAAACCAGCGACCCAGGACTGGCATTACAAGAATTCATCAGAAAAGTGAAATGAAGAAATTTAAGAAGTTAAAGAAGATAGAGAAGTTAAAGAAGTTAGAGAAGTTAGAGAAGTTAGAGAAGTTAAAGAAGTTAAAGAAGTTAGAGACATTAGTTTTGCCATCAACATCGACAATCACACGACTATTGTCACTAACTTCGAGCGAAGCGATAACTTCGATAATATCGTAAACTTCTCTTACTTCAATAACTTCGATAACTTCGTAAACTTCTCTTACTTCAATAACTTCGATAACTTCGTAACCATCAATCCCCATGAACAAAATCAACCAACTTTTCGCAAATAACAAAGACGAGAAACTCCTTTCGTTGTATTTCTGTGCCGGTTGCCCCACCCTTGACAGCATCACAGACGTCATCCTCGCCATGCAACGTCGTGGCATAGCCATGATTGAGGTAGGCATACCCTTCAGCGACCCCCTGGCCGACGGCCCCGTAATACAGAGTGCAGCCACCAAAGCCCTGAAAAACGGCATGACGCTGAAGAAACTATTCAGCCAATTGCAGTCCATCAAGGACCAGGTGCAAATCCCTCTCGTGCTGATGGGTTACCTCAACCCCATCCTCCACTATGGCATAGAGGCGTTCTGCCAAGCGTGTGTGGATGCCGGTGTCAGTGGAGCCATCATTCCCGACCTGCCCTTCGACGACTACTTGAACGTGGTGAAGCCCGTGGCCGACCGCTACGACCTACGCATCATCATGCTCATCACGCTGGAAACAAGCGAGGAGCGCATACGGTTCATCGACCAGAACACCGACGGATTCATCTACATGGTCAGTTCGGCATCCATCACCGGCACACAGAAAAGTTTCGACGAACAGAAACAGGCGTATTTCCGACGTATAGATGCCATGCACCTACGCAACCCCCGCATGATAGGTTTCGGCATCAGCAACGCGCAAACCCTCAAAGCCGCGCAGGACAATGCTGCAGGTGCCATCATCGGTTCGAAATTCGTCACTCTGTTAAACGAAGCCGAAGGCGATGCCGATGCTGCCCTCGACCAATTGTTTGAAGCATTAGACAATTGACAATCAAGTGTTTTTGCATAGTATTACCATATGACTGCCAAGTGCTTTTGCTGACTGGTGCGGCAAACGGTGCTAAAAACAAGGGCGGGCATTGTGCCCGCCCTAAATCAATAGTCTAGGACTTCACCCTGCGGTGATGTGGAACTCTCCTGTCATATAGATGCATATTTTGAGAGAGAAATCATAATCACCCACTTGGTTCCAAGGGGCGTTGAAATATCGAATCTCTTTCAACAAGACATCTTTCTTGTCATAGTATTTCTTGGAAACGATGCGGTAGGTGAGCAGGGGTTCGTCAATCTCATAGAGCACTTCCGCTCTCACAGGTTTGCCGATAACGCCATCGCGTTTGGCCTCCTTCTTGCAATCTTTCGCATTTTTGTAGTCATAACGCACCCATAAAAGATAATTGCTACGCAAGCGGTCGACACAGTCGCTGGCATTCACAACCATCTTGTCATTCTCTACCACGGTCTTGTAGGTCTTCACTTGTGCGAATGCCGCAGCATTGCACAACATCATCAAAAATAAAGAAACAAACAATTTTTTCATATACTCTATTTATAAAGGGAAGTTCAATCTTCAAAGTTGCGATTAAGCGAGGGCAGACCAAGCTTGCTTGGAGTCTGCCGAGCGTGAGCAACTTCGGCATCAGGCCAATTTTCAATTTTCAATCTTCAATCTTCAATTTAATAAATTCTTCCGCGCGTTGGAGGTCCTCGGGTGTATCGATGCCCACTGTTTCAAAATGCGTGACAGCCACCCTGATGCGGTATCCGTTTTGCAGCCACCGCAGTTGCTCGAGGCTCTCGGCCTTTTCCAGCGATGACTGTGGCAGGCGAGTGACCTCGCCCAACACCTCCTTGCGGTAGGCGTAAAGGCCCAAATGCTTGAGAAACGGATACTTCTCCAACCACGCGTCACGCTCCACGCCTCTGACAAAGGGGATGACGCTACGGCTGAAATACAACGCGAAGCCCTGGTTGTCGACCACGATTTTCGGGGAGTTGGGGTTTTTCACCGCCGCCATATCCTCAAAGGGCTTCCCCAAGGTGGCTATCTGTGTCGCTTCGTTGTCAAAGCAACGGCACAACGCCTCTATCTGCTCACGCCGCACGAAAGGTTCGTCGCCCTGCACGTTGAGCACCACGTCGAAGTCGCCACCTATCTTTTTGGCGGCCTCCGCAATGCGGTCGGTGCCGCTCTTATGGTCGGGAGAGGTCATCACACAACGTCCGCCAAAGGCGGTCACTGCATCAAAGATGCGGCTGTCGTCGGTGGCAACATACGTGTCGGGCACCACGGATGACACCTGCGTGTACACCCGTTCGATGACTGTCTTGCCTCCAAGAATCGCCAATGGCTTGCCCGGGAAACGCGTGGAGGCATACCTCGCCGGGATGATGGCAATAAATCTCATCTTTTCTACCATGAATAATTTGTGTTAAAACAAGGTTTTGCTATTGGAGAGATTAATTTCCAAGACTAATCCAGGTTAGAATATCCGTCCGAAAAGCTTGACACTGATTACCGGTCCTACGCTGATCTTGCTGATGCTTTGCACAAGGTTGTCACCTTTCCCGTCGAGGCCGATGTTGGTGAGTTTATGATGGCTGCCATACACCTCGGGCTTGCCCCATATCTGCACGCCCAAGTCGAATGTGCAAGCCATGCGGTACTTCATCGGCACGGCACGTCCGAAGCCGATGCCCAGGTAGGGACGAAATTTCTTCACCTTGATGTTGCCTTTGACTGTTCCATTGGCATTGGGCTCCAATAGGTAGTCGCCAACTTCCACGCCAATCCTCTCCGTGCCATCCACCATCACACCCACTTGACCTCCAAGGTCGGCGGGCACATTGGAATAGGCACCGAGGCGGTTGTTGAAATCATACACCTCCTTAAGTGCCGCGGCATCATATTTGTCTATGTTATAGACATCGATGATATCATCGTTGCCGAAAAAAGCACCGGTGGTGAAATGGAAACTTGAATTGCAAGAGGGGTAGATGTCCAGCAGCACATGGGCGGATGAATTATCGAGTTTGCTCTCCAACTCCACCCTCGACGGCAGGTGGGAAATATAGTCTCTGGCATTCCCATAATACACCATGTCGAATCTCTCCTTTGCTTTCACATTAGAAAAAAAGTTGTACCCTCCACGCAGTGCCAGATAAGGTGTTATGGGGAGGGCCAACTCGATGGAGGCACCGTTGATGGCACCAAGGCCAGCACCAATGGAGAGATGATTGAACATCCATGGGTCGGAATGTCTCTGTGCCTGCACACCACTGAAGGAGAGCAGCACTGCAAATAATAAAATAATGGTCTTTTTCATTATGATTAGGGGTTGATAATATTTCATGATCTTACTTGAATATAAAAGCACATTTGCAAAGATAGTTCTTTTCAAACAAAACACCAAATAATATGGGGAGGAATACGATTACGCCATCATCAACATCACATCCTGCATGATGTCATTGCCGCCCCCACCACCATCACATTGAAACAGCCGGGCATGGGGGGTAGTCGGTGCCATAGGCACCGCCATGCAAATCTTGCCACGGTCGATGACGCAGAAGCCACAGGGCAGATATTCAATGCAGCCCGTACACCATTATAAGTTATAAGATAGATGACCTTTTTTTCATCAAATTATTGGCTACACCTCATTTTTTTCAGCAGATTGCGCCAAAAAACATACATATTTGAGCTTCGTAACTATTTTTTTCCTATCTTTGCATATCAAAAAGGTGGCAAATGAAATCTTAACAACAACCATAAATTTTAGAGCTTATGAAAAAATTTTCTACTTTACTTTTGTTGTTCTTGATGGCCTTGTGCATTCAAGCAGCAAAGAAGGACGGCCATTTCTTCAAAGTGCTGAAGAATGACAATGTATCAGTGGAGAATGTGGAACAACGTTTCGCCGAGTGGTTCTCACTGCCTGCTGGAACAGAATGGAGGTTGGTGGGTGAGAAAACCGACCAACTCGGCATGCAACGTATCGAGTACCGGCAGTATGTGTCGGGAGTTGAGGTGGAACATTCACAGGTGTTGCTCCATGTGAAAGACGGCAAGGTGATGTCGGCCAATGGAACAGTGATGGAAGCCAAACTGACACCGTCGAAAATCAAAAGTGCAAGCGTGGTTTACATCGATGGCACACCTACCGACCTGATGGGACGAAAACTCTACCTCGTCAATACCAAAGAAGGGTATCGATATGCACAGAAAATGCTCTCCCTTGACCGCATGCAGTGGATATATACCGATGCAGAGACGGGCGATGTCATCAAGCAGGTTCCCACCATCCACTCCATCCAGAGAGAAACGACACCGAAGAATCCAGCCACAGTGAAAGGCAACGGCATTTTCTGTGGCGAGGTGACCATGGATGCATCAGTGTCGGCCAGCGGAAACACTTACTTGCTCTACGACCAAAAACGAAACATCTACACGCTCAATGGATCGAGCTTACCCTCAATCGATAAATTGTTGGAAATGCACAAGCTATACGATTACATGCCGCAAGGCTGCCTGCCATCCAACTATGATGAAATCACAGAGGAAATGATGGAAGAGTGGCTAAAAGAACTCGAAGAAGAAGAAGATTTGGATCTGGACTTCACTGATTACCTCGATGACTTCGGCGAACTTATCAAGAGCAGCAAGAATTATTTCGATGCCTATACATTGACGGGAATCACCATCAACAAGATGTCCTACCGGGATGAAAACGGCAATTTGTTTGAATTGGATCCTTCAACGAAAAGCATGTTCACCTCATTCAGATTATTCATCACTTATGGTTATCCCAAAAATTATGGTGAATTTTCATCAGGAATCATTGAAGACGAAATATTGGAGATTGATCAGCTACCCTATTCCACGAATGAGGATTTCACCCAACGTTTTGAGGAAATACCATCAGAAGGTGCCACGTTGGCCATCTTCACGACAACGCCAAAGTTAGATGAAAATGGAGAAACAGTTCTTAATGAATATGGCTTACCTGAAATAGGCAAGTATCTTGTGGCTTTTGTTCCCATCATTCCCGACGAGACAGGCAAAATGGTTTACAATGAAAATGGGACAGAGCTGGAACTCACTTATCAAAAAGGCCCGTCGGCAGCGGTGGACATCCACTGGGGGATGGAGAAGACAATTGATTTCTACAAGGAAGTTTTCGAACGCGACAGTTATGACGACGATGGTTCACTTGTTATCAACCTGGTATTCTTACAAGAAGATAACGATGAGGAGAGTACTCTCATCGATACAGAACTTGACAATGCTTCGGCATTTTCACTACCACCCTTCCCCATGGTGTATGGCATGGGTAACAGCACTCAGACACCTTGCGTCGAGTTGTCGGTGATGGCACATGAGTTCTCACATCTCGTCACCAATACCACTTCAAATTTGGAATACGCCGGTGAGTCGGGAGCCATCAACGAGTCTTTTTCCGACATGATGGGAATTAGTGTAAAGAAATACGTCAAAGGTGACCAAACACCTTGGTTGATTGGAGCAGACGGGTTGGTGATCGGACATTCCAACATACGCGACATGGCCAACCCAGAGAACTCCTTGGACGGCGAATTGCCTTGCTCCTCCACTTATCAGGATGACGCCTGGGTGGATACGGAAGATGTGTCGGAAGAAAACGACTATGGCGGCGTTCACACCAACAGCGGCATTGCCAACAAATGGTTTTATTTGCTCACAGACGGGAACAAGGGTGTCAACAACGACGGATTCGAATATGACGTGAAGGGCATCGGCATAGAGAAGGCGAGAGCTATCGCATACCGTGCCGTGGTCTTTTATGCTTCCGAGGAGACGCAATATGCTGATTTCCGATTGTGTACGCTGCAGGCTGTCGACGACCTGTATGGCGATGGCGAAGAGAAGAAAAGCGTGGCTGACGCATGGGATGCCGTGGGTGTGTACGACAACGATGTGCCTCCCATGCTCGACGGCATCGCAAAGATGGAAGCAAACAAGCAGCAAAGCACAACGGTCTATGACCTCATGGGACGGATAGTCAGTGCTCCATCAAAGGGTGTGTATATCAAGAATGGAAAGAAATATGTCGTGAAGTAAGACTTTCCTCTTTCACTTGAATGAAAACGCACTCCCCAACCTCATGGGTTGGGGAGCAGTATATCAGGGGGACGGGGAAATTGATACGTTTTTGACCCTTCTTATGACACTGAAGCTTCAACAATCCCAGCGTGTGGCAATACCAGGAATCATCCACGAAGACTTACTTCGCCTTTTGATGATGCTCGTTCACCATGGAGGAGCGCATTTCCTTGAGCAGGTCGCTGGCGAAGATGAAGTCGGTGAGGTGCTTGTTGGTGGACTCCATGATCTCACTGCTGCATCCCTGCCAGTCCTTGTGACCTTTGTAGATGAAGAGGATGTTTTCGCCTATGCCCATCACGGAATTCATGTCATGGGTGTTGATGATGGTGGTGGTGTTGTATTCCTTGGTGATGCTGCTGAGCAGGTCGTCGATAACCAGGGAGGTCTTGGGGTCGAGTCCGGAATTGGGCTCGTCGCAGAAAAGGTAGCTGGGATTGAGGGATATGGCCCTGGCGATGGCCACACGCTTCTGCATGCCGCCGGAAATCTCCCCAGGGTACTTCTTCTCGGCATCGACAAGGTTGACGCGGTCGAGGCACTCCTTCGCACGCTGCACACGCTCACGGTAGTTCATCGACGAGAACATGTCGAGCGGGAACATCACGTTCTCCAACACGGAGAGGGAGTCGAACAGCGCCGCACTCTGGAATATCATACCCATCTCGCGCCTCAGCATCACCTTCTCACGCTTGCTCATCGCTACGAAGTCGCGACCATCGTAAAGCACCTCGCCGCTGGTGGGGTCGAGCAGTCCCACGAGGTTCTTCATCAGCACAGTCTTTCCCGAACCACTCTGACCGATGATCAGGTTGGTCTTACCATTCTC